>NZ_JBAHUQ010000006.1 GCF_036689865.1 Magnetococcus sp. PR-3 | reverse complement strand
GCCCGCATCGCTGAGGAAGCTCGACTGGCTGAGGAAAAACGTTTAGCCGAAGAGGCCCGCATCGCTGAGGAAAAACGCCTTGCCGAAGAGGCCCGCATCGCTGAGGAAGCTCGACTGGCTGAAGAGGCTCGTATCGCTGAGGAAGCCCGACTGGCTGAAGAAAAACGTTTAGCCGAAGAAGCCCGCATCGCTGAGGAAGCTCGACTGGCTGAGGAAAAACGTTTAGCCGAAGAGGCCCGCATCGCTGAGGAAAAACGCCTTGCCGAAGAGGCCCGCATCGCTGAGGAAGCTCGACTGGCTGAAGAGGCCCGCATCGCTGAGGAAGCTCGACTGGCTGAAGAGGCTCGTATCGCTGAGGAAGCGCGACTGGCTGAAGAAAAGCGTCTCGCTGAGGAAGCTCGACTGGCCGAAGAGGCTCGCATCGCTGAGGAAGCTCGACTGGCTGAGGAAAAACGCCTTGCCGAAGAGGCCCGCATAGCTGAGGAAGCCCGCATCGCTGAGGAAGCCCGACTGGCCGAAGAGGCCCGCATCGCTGAGGAAGCGCGACTGGCTGAAGAAAAGCGTCTCGCTGAGGAAGCTCGACTGGCCGAAGAGGCTCGCATCGCTGAGGAAGCGCGACTGGCTGAAGAGGCCCGTGCTCAAGCTCGAGCAGAAGCCGAAGCCCAGGCTAAAATGGCGGCTGAGGCTCAGGCCAACGCTCAGGCAGCGATGGAACAAAATCAGCCTGCGGCTGAACCCCAAATCCATTGGGTGATTCAATCCCGTTCTGTGCGTGTTCGCCAGGGACCTGGAAAAAATCATACCCCTATTGGGCTGGTCCGACAGGGTGAGGTGATGGTTGCCCTAGAGACCCAGGATGGCTGGATGCGTGTTCAACAGGAACACACCCAAGCAGAATCGATTAAGGGCTGGGTTTACGCCAAGCTGTTACGCCCGGCAGCGGCGGTTGAACCCCGTGGTCCACTGGCAGAAGTTGCGGTCAAACAAGCCAATATGCGCACCGAACCCTCTGCAGAATCCACCAAGCTGCTGCGCCTCTACGCAGGGCAAGCGATGGTTATGCTGCAAGAGAGCCAAAAAGGGTGGCAAAAGGTACAACGGGCAGATGGGTTGGGGGGTGCTGGCTGGATCCGTGCTGACTTAGTGCGGGAAGTCGAACAACAAGCCAATACTCAGGTCGCTGAAGAACCCCCTTCACTGCCGCCCATGGATAAAGCCCCAACGGTAGCAGCCGAGTTATTAACCGTTCCTGCCATTCCCTCAGAAGAAGCAGCGTCTGCATCTCAAGCCTTTGTCGGTGAAGAGGGAGAGGGCCTAGAGTCGCTGGTTACACCCGATCTTGTGATGGAAAGTGAGGCTGAGCCTGAGATCATACAGCCCAACCCACTGGAAACATTGATCCACAAACGACCCAAAGATTCTGCTTTTCAGGAAGCCTTGGCTCAACTGCAGCTCGACACCCAACGCTTGGCTGGAAAAGTGTTCTTTGAGGATGTGGGCTTAAGCCAGGATGGTACCCTGATCTTGGTGGGTAGTGACCATATGTTTGAGCCGATCATTACGCGTAATTTACGGCGTCGTAAAATGATTATTCTCGCACGGGCATGGCGGGATAGTAAAAACCTGCGTGACGGTGTGAATATCATTCTCTTTAGCCGTGATGGCACCCAACAGATGCAGATGTTTTTACCTTAAGACATTGACCGTCAGCCTCCCACCTTGGGAGGCTGACGATCCAACATCTTACCCCCTTAAGCGCTCCCCGGCCTTTGTACACCTCTCAGGATCTTTCCACGTAATTCAGACTGGTGAAATTACCCAATTCCACGTATTCTTAGGGGATCTTTACCCGTGACTTTCTGTCAGCTCTCAACCCTGACACTTCATGGGCACCGTGGGGGGTATAGTAGGGATGCATCATCAAGGTGATAGAGATCCAATTTCCAACCACACTCAGGACACCACCTGTCTTGCTCCTTCCCCTGCCCAATTGAAATCAAGCACTTACCACGCAACCCGTCGTGTTCTAACCTTGGTCACCCTCTTTACACTCTTGGTGGCACTGGGGCTTGGTATTATGCTGGGGGCCCTTCCCCTACTCAATTTTTATCAAGGTCATGTTGAGCAGTGGTGGCATGCACTTTTTAACCATCTCTGGCTACTTCTGCCTGCGCTGTTTCTCATGGTGGCCTTAAGCTTTTGGTTGCTCAAGGGTGTCGTCCGGCCACTCTTACTGGCTTATGATGGCCGTATTCAAAACTTGGAACAACAACTCCACAGCCAACAGCGCCAAACCGGTACCGACCAAGCGGCACTGGCACAAGCCAAAAAGCACTCGGACCAGATGGTTCAGATGCTCAAATTTTTGCACCGCATCTCTGAAGAGACCCAAACCAGTACCGACCAGAAAATCCGTCAGGGGTTGGATTATGGGCAAGCACTTTTTGGTATGGAGGCGGCCTTTATCAGCCAGGTCCGTGATAATGTCTGCCGCATTACCTACGCCATGGGTCGTGAAGAGATGTTGCAGAACGGTAGCCGCCTACCTGTTGATAAAAACTGCTGCCTACACCAGCTTAAACCCGATAGCGAAGGCACCATCCCCCCCCTGATCAATCAGGCCTGTCATCATATGGTCTGTGCCCAGCGCTTTGGCTTTGAGACCCTGATTTCCGCCCCCTTGGTGGTGGAACATCAATCCTATGGCGTACTGGCCTTTGCCAGCCATCAGCCCGCACCACAGCTACCCCAAAAAGCTCACACCACCATGCTGCAGCTCATGGCCCAATGGATCGGTGCCCATTTGGCTCAACAGCAGCGTATGCAGGCACTACAGTGGAGTAACGAGCGGTTAGCACGTTTTCGGGCTACCCTGGATAACCTGGATGACATGATCGCTTTGGCCGACCCACGCACCTTGCGTTTTGTCGATGTCAACCGCGGTATGGTGGAAGCCACCGGCTTATCCCTGGATGAGCTGTTAACCAAAAGACTGTCGGACCTGACCACAGCAGAGGCACAATCGAGCATTGCTCAAACCATGAATCGTCTGGTGAAGGGGCAAGATCGTACGTTGCGCTTTGAGGTTACCCTACCCCAAGCCGATGGCACCGCCCTGCAAGCGGATGCCTTGGTGCAGTGGGTCGAGCTTGAAGAGGGCAAACCCGTTGTGGTGCATCTGCTACGCGATGCCACGGAACTTAAAGAGGCCGAAGGGGCCTTGCGGGTGAGTGAAGAGCGATTGAAATTTGCTCTAGACGGTTCCAATGATGGTTTGTGGGATTGGAATATCAACCATGACGATCTTCACTGCAGTCCCCGATTAGAGGCGATGCTGGGTTTTGAAACAGGTAGCCTGACCGGCAGTATGGCCCGGCTTAAGGCGATGATCCTGGAGCAGGAGCGCCCAGGGGTAGAGGCACTTTTACGCATCCACCTGGATGGCCATGTGGATCTCTACGAGGCCGAATATCGCATTACCACCGCAAGTGGCCGATTGATGTGGATTTTAGACCGGGGCAAGGTCGTTGAACGAAACCAGCAAGGCCAACCCTTACGCGCCGTGGGTACTTTTGCCGATATTACAGCCCGTAAGGATATGGAGGCCGCACTCCATGAAGCGAAAGTAGAGGCAGAGTCTGCCAGCCGTGCCAAAAGTCGTTTTTTGGCCAATATGAGCCATGAAATCCGTACCCCAATGAATGCCATTCTTGGCCTCTCCTCATTGGCACTGGAACAGGCCAAAGATCAACGCCAACGGGATTTTTTGGAGAAAATTAACCATTCCGGCCATTTTTTAATGGGCCTGCTCAATGACATCCTGGATCTTTCCAAAATTGAAGCAGAGCGCATGGATCTGGAAATTCACCCCTTCCGCCTGGATGAGCTGCTCAAACAGTTGGCCGCCAATTTAATGCCGACCTTGCGCAGCAAAAATTTGGAGGTCCACTTTTTTATTGAATCTGGTACGCCCCTGGCGCTGTCTGGGGATGGTCTGCGCTTGGGGCAGGTACTGCATAATCTACTAAGCAATGCGGTTAAGTTCACCCATGAGGGCGAAGTGCGCATCACCATAGGGGCCAAACCAGATCAGCAGCAGGCCAACCTCTACTTCTTTACCTTTCAGGTTCAAGATAGTGGTATTGGCATTCCCTCAGAGCTTCAATCTAAATTGTTTGAACCCTTTATTCAGGCGGATAGCTCCACCACCCGTCAATATGGGGGCACCGGTCTGGGCTTGGCCATTTGTCGACGCTTGATGGAGATGATGAATGGCCATATCACCCTGAACAGTCGTCCTGGTGAGGGTTCACTGTTTACCTGCTTACTCCCCATACAAGCCCAATCGGCCATGGCGGTCTGCTGCCCAGCCCCGGAGGATGCCTTTAAAGGTTTACGCCTGCTTATTGCCAGCCGCAGCCCCTCCCTACCCGATAGCATTCACTTTTCCATGCGGGCGATGGAGATGAAGACGGAACATGTGACCGAGCCAGAAGCTATGGCACAACTGTTACATAGCGGCTTTCAACCGGATGTGGTGTTGTTGGATGAAAACTGTGGCTCCCCTGAAAACCTGCTCACTGCCGTGCAGCGGATTATACAAAACAGCACCCCTAAAAAACGCCCCACTATTCTCATGACCACCCTGCACCAGAATCACGCCTTCTTAGAGCAGCTCAGCCATGCGGGTATGGATGGTCTATTGGATAAACCCCTACTACCCACAGCGCTCTATGATGCCCTGATGCGTATTCTGCACACAGGCTCTTTGGATATGGGGGGTGGTGAGGATATCAGCAGCCGAGATCATGCCACCCACCTGGCAGGCTTAAATATTCTACTGGTGGAAGATCATGAATTGAATATGGAGGTAGCCAAGGCGATTTTGGAACGGGTCGGTATTCGGGTCATAACCGCCCAGCATGGGGAGGAGGCATTGGCCTTGGTCGAGCAGACCAAAGGGGAGGTGCTGGATGCCATTCTTATGGATCTACAAATGCCTATTATGGATGGATTTGAAGCGACCATTAAAATCCGAGCCCTGGACCATTGTCACCAACCCCCCATCATTGCCTTAACAGCCAATGCCTTTAGCCAAGATCGTGAGCGGGCCCTAAAGGTGGGGATGAACGATCACATTACCAAACCCATCTCGCCTAAACAGCTCTACGAGGCCATCAGTCGCTGGACCGAGCCCAAAGATCAGCTGCTAACACATATTGATCAGCTCAGCACTGTGGGTACTCAGGAAGATGCCATCTTGCTTCCCCATTTGGAAGATTGGCAACAACAAGCGGTATTGGAACGCTTTGAAGGCAACACCACACTCATTTTAAGACTGTTGGATCGTCTGGTGGAGGAGTGCCAACTGTTACTTCCCAAAGTTGACGCTCTTTTAAAAGAGCAGAACTGGCCTGAGGCGATGGGTGTGGTTCATGGTTTTAAAGGGATCAGTGGAAACTTAGGTTTAGAAGCGCTGCAACGACAGGCCCTCTCTTTGGAGCAATCTCTCAGAGCGCACGCGGTGGATCCGCAACGGGCACAGCAACACTGGCAGACACTCTCCAGCTCTATCCAGATCTTCGTAGAATCCTACAGCAGCTGGCAGAACCCCCATGAAGTTGAGACCATGGAACCCGTGGATGATCGCCAGCCTTTAGCACCGAAGATACGCGAAGAGCTCTTGCTCCTACTGGCACAACGACAAATGCAGGCCCGGGAGCTTTACCGGCTTCATCAAGCGGCCATTGCCCAGTGGCTGGGAGAAACCCGCGCCGAAGCGTTACATACGGCCATGGAAGAGCTCGACTTTGCCACGGCAGAAAAGGTCATGATCAGCCGAGCATAACCGACCCTACACCATAAGATTGGCCACACCCTCCAGCGCCAACCCATCCACCTGACCAGCGGCATATCGGTAGGAGGCCAAACAAGCCACCATCGCCGCATTATCGGTACACAACCCCGGTGAGGGATAATAGAGGGTAATCCCCTCCTGCTCACACCGCTCGGTAAACCGTTTACGTAGGGTACGGCTGGCGGCCAAGCCTCCAGACACTGTTAAAGCCTGGCTCTCTTGTTGGCGCACAGCCCGTAGGGCTTTTTCGACCAACACATGGCCAATGCTATCGAGCAACGCAGAAAATACCGGGCCTGAGGGAGCATCTGGATTGGCTTTCTGAAAATCCCGCAGTGCGGTTTTTAACCCACTGAAGGAAAAATCCAGATTTGGCCGGTCCAACATAGGCCGGGGAAAACGGTAGAGATCGGCGGGGTGTTCCTGACTGGCCTGATCAACCGCTTTACCTCCTGGCATGGGAAAACCGTACATCTTGGCCACTTTATCCACACACTCACCTGCGGCATCATCCAGACTGCGCCCAATGACTTGCCACTGAAAATGGTCTTCCTGATGAATCAGTAGGGTGTGCCCCCCTGCAACAATCAGATGCACCACCGGCAGAGGAAAAAGATCCTGCTCAATAATATTGGCATAGGGGTGCGACTCAATATGATTAATACCAATTAAGGGAATATCCAATGCCATGGCCAGACTTTTGGCCACCGTCAACCCCACCAACAAGGAACCCAGCAACCCTGGTGTATTGGAAACGGCAATCCAGGAGAGTTGTGCATACTCTATATTGGCTGTCTTTAAAGCTTGATCCAACAGAAGATGGATCACCTCCAAATGCTTACGCGAAGCCCGCTCGGGCACCACCCCCCCGAACTCAGCATGATCCTTGAACTGAGAGAGTGTCACATTGGCCAACAGCTCGCGGTGACCTTGTATAATGGCGACAGAGGTGTCGTCAAAGGTCGTATCAATGGCTAACCCAATAGAACTCACTTGGGGGCTCCTTTTTTGGGCATTTGAGTGGTGGACTCCGGTTTGATATAGAGCGGGTTCAGTGAAGAGGCGCAGGCACTGGATGGATCCTGAGCAAATTTGGCCGTGGCCACGTCAAGTGCCTCCAACACCAGATGCTCGGTCAGCAGCATGGGTAACAGGTCAACCTGATCCAGCGGGGGTAACGTAATACGATGACGCTGCTTTAACCGACGCAAAATCATAGGATGATCCTGCGAAGCCACCCACACCTTTTGCAAATCACTTAAAACAATGTCACCAGTTGGTGTTGCCTGGTCACCCTGCCACTGGTAGTGCTGATAATAGACCTCATCCCTAAACACATTGATGGCTGAGGTTAAAACCGTTGGTTTATCGATCTGTTTACCCGCCCTACTGGCCAACAGCTCCAGACTACCCAACCCAATTGCCGGTACCTGCAACACCCGGGCAAAGGTTTTAATGGCCGCCAGACCAATACGTAGACCGGTAAAGGCCCCTGGCCCCTTCATACCCACCAATAGATCCAGTTGGTTAAGTGACCAGCCAGCACCCGCCAGCTGATTTTTGAGCATTTCATGCAAAACCCCGGAACAGCGGGTACCGGTTTCCGCCCAAAAATGGGCCACCGTCTCACCATCCTGAGCCAGAGCAATTTCGGTTCGGCTGGTTGTGGTATCCAGTGCCAGGACCTTCATGGCCGGGCCTCCTTAAGGGTGGAGAGGTCCTTTATCAGTGGTGCATACACCGCATCTTGGCTCTCCACTTTTAAATGATGCACAGGCTGATCGGGTGAGCCCTGGCGTTCCAGTGTCAAAGCCAGGGTGGGTAGATCCGCTAAAATCTCTGCTGCAATCTGGGGCCATTCAATGAGAGTAACACCCTCTGGATTAATCCAATCATCCACATCCATCATTGAAAAAGCTTCTGCCTCTTCAATACGGTAAAGATCCACATGGTAGATGGCCTGTTCACCCTGGTAGATATTGGTCATGGTATAAGTGGGCGAGATCACCGTACGGGGATCAACCCCCATCCCCCCGCAGATCGCTTTGATCAAGGTGGTTTTCCCTGCAGCCAGATCCCCTGTAAACAGGCAGATGGCATCTGTAGGTAATAGGCTTCCGATACGGTTACCCACCTGCTCCGTACGTGCCAGACTCTCCAGCGACGTCTCCCAGTGAGAGGGTGTGTTCATAACAAGATGGTCCAACATGAAAAAGCGAGGGGTGAATAGGCACACGGCTAAGGTTTTAGCCGTGGGGGATAAGGCGCTTGTCTCTTTCGAGCAAGCACCTTATCAACGCCCATTAGGCCAGGGTTTCAGAAACCTTATTTTTAATGGCTTCAGCTGTGGCCGGTAAAATGTCACAACGGGTGGGTAGTTCCATCAGATCAGCCATAGCCGCTGGCAGTGCTACTGGATTTCCGGTTGCCTGCTTGACTGCATCGGCAAACTTAGCAGGGTGAGCTGTAGCCAGACACACTACATTTTCCGTGCCCTCAGCCGCAGCCACACCAACGGCGGTGTGGGGATCTAGCACATAACCAGACTCTTTAAACACACGGGTAATGGTTGCCAAAGTCTGCTCTTCACTAATGGCTTGAGCACTGAAGATGCTCTGCACTTCGGCCAACTGCTCCGCAGAAACGGAAAAACCACCGGTCTCTGCCAACTGCGCCATACAGCTTTTGACTGCCTGACCATCCCGACCCAACAGGTCAAAAAGGTAGCGTTCAAAGTTGGAGGAGATTTGAATATCCATTGAGGGGCTGATGGTCGGTGCCACATCCCCTTTACTGTAGCGACCCTGAAGAACAAAACGGCTGAGAATATCATTCCGGTTGGTAGCCAAAATCAGCTTCTCGACAGGTAACCCCATTTGACGGGCCAAATACCCGGCAAAGATATCTCCAAAATTCCCCGTAGGGACCGAGAAGCTCACTTTTTTGCTGGGGTCTCCCCCCGTCACACGGGCCCAAGCACGGAAATAGTAGACAATTTGTGCCAAAATACGGGCCCAGTTGATGGAGTTTACCGCACCAAGGCTATACGCCTTCTTGAACGCCAGATCATTGAACAGCGTTTTGACAATGGCCTGACCATCATCAAAATTCCCCTCAATGGCGATGTTGTGAACATTTTCGTCCAACACCGTGGTCATCTGCCGTTCTTGTACGGGTGAAACCCGCTTATGGGGGTGCAGGATAAAGATATCAATCCCCTCCTTACCCCGTACACCATGGATCGCCGCAGAGCCGGTATCCCCGGAAGTGGCACCAATAATGTTCAGGCGCCCCCCCTGTTTTTCCAGCAAATATTCAAACAGGTTACCCAAAAACTGCAGGGCGACATCCTTAAAAGCCAAGGTTGGACCGTGGAACAGCTCCAAAACCTGAACGTTCCCGACCGGCACAACCGGGGTAATCTCTTCATGTTCAAACTTAGCGTAGGCATTGATCACCAACGGACGCAGATCCTCTTCAGGAATATCCTCTTCCACAAAAGGGCGCATCACTTCAATGGCCAACTCCTGATAGGAGAGTTTGGCCCATTGGCGCAGGGTATCGGCATCAATCTGTGGTAGCTTTTCAGGGATCAACAATCCACCATCGGTGGCCAGACCCATCATAACCGCTTCGGAGAAAGAGATGGGGGAAACACCGCCCCGGGTACTGATGTAACGCACAGTCTCAACCCTTTACTAAATTTGAAAGCTCACTGACCCGCCATGTAAAACACACACGTTTCGTGCGTACGGCACCATGACCAGACCATCCATCTACCCATCCATCATAGCCTTACAGTGTACGACGATTTCATGCCCTAGGTAAACACCAGATAGAGGCCGACGCCATAACCCGCACCGCGCTTAAACTCCGCATATATACGTATTTATAGTGTACTTAACACTTACCCACACGCCATAAAACACGGCTATTTAACGCGAGTTTTTGCTACTTTTGGCAAACTTTCTGATATATTAATACCCACATAAGTGTGCATAGCATTAGAAATTATCTAAAAATCTGGTATCTTACCTTTTATACCTTTCTTTTTTGTCTTATCAAAAAGGGTTAAAAAAACAGACTGATCCTACCATGGAACAGCTCTTTTTTCTGACAAACCCCGTTCATCCCATGGTCTTTTAAGGAGTCACCATGCGCTCTCCTGCCTTGCGTTATGCTGTGTTGGCCTCTGTGATCTGGACCCTTATTCTTGGTCTCTCCCTCTCCTGGCAAATTTCAGGGGAAAAACGTCAGACCCTTGAAATGGCGACCAATACAGCAAAAGCAAATTTTAATAAAGACCAAGCCTATCGTAACTGGGCATCCACCCATGGTGGTGTCTATGTCCAACCGGATGAACGCACCCCACCCAGCCCCTACATGGCCCATGTACCAGATCGTGACCTACGCACCACCGAGGGCCGCCAACTAACCTTGATGAACCCCGCCTATATGCTACGACAGATGATGGATGAGTTTGGCCAACTCTATGGCATTAAGGGGCGTATTGTCGGCACAGTGGCCTTAAACCCAAACAACCAAGCCGATTTTTGGGAAACACAATCCATCCGGGAGTTTAAACAGGGTCGCAAAGAGAAGATGGAGCTCACCCAAATTAATGGGCAGCCCTACCTTCGGCTTATGAAGCCCATGATCATGAAAGAGCACTGCCAAAAATGTCATGGGCACCTGGGTTTTGAGAATGGCTCCGTCAGGGGTGGTGTCAGTGTTTCGGTACCCATGGCCTCCTACTACCAGTTGGCCGAGCAAGCCATACAAACCAACACCCTGACCCATGGCGGTCTGTGGGTATTGGGTATATTGGGTATCTCGCTGGTCGCACGTCGTAGCCACAACAGTTTTTTGGAACGGCAACACCACTTGGGTGAACTGCGTCTCTCAGCCCATGTCTTTGACCACTCCCAAGAAGCCATGATGGTTACCGACCACCGTGCCCGTATATTGAGTGTAAACCACGCCTTTGTTGAGCAAACAGGCTACAGCGAACGCGATGCCATGGGGCAAACCCCAAGTTTACTGAAATCCGACCACCATGATCCTCTATTTTATGCGGAGCTGTGGAAGACCCTACTCGCTTCAGGCTCCTGGCAAGGAGAGATCTGGAACCGCCGTAAAAATGGGGAGGTCTTTGCAGTTTGGGAGACCATTGTCATGGTTAAAGATGAGCAGGGTGAACCCAAACACTTTATTGGTGCGTTTACTGACATTACCGAAAAGAAAGAGTGGGAAGAGCGCATTCATCATCTGGCCCACTTTGATATGCTGACGGAGCTGCCCAACCGAGTATTATTCAATGACCGTTTGCAACATGCTCTGGATCAAGCCAAACGGGAAAAAAACCGCATGGCCTTGATGTTCCTAGATCTGGATGGCTTTAAAAAAGTTAATGACTCCCTGGGCCATGCCCATGGTGATCAGTTGCTACAAGAGGTGAGCGAACGCCTGACCCACTGTGTGCGCAGTGCCGATACCTTGGCACGCTTAGGTGGAGATGAGTTTGTGATTTTGCTGGAGAAAATCCACGACCAGCAGGATGTCCAGATGGTGGCGGATAAAGTACTTACAGCCTTGCGGGTACCGGTGGAGCTGGAAGGTAAACATGAGGTATTTGTCAGTGGCTCCCTGGGTGTTGCACTCTACCCAGAAGATGGAGATGATCTACGCACCTTACTCAAAAATGCCGATACAGCCATGTACTCCGCTAAAGAGAAGGGCAAGGACCGGGTTATCTTTTACCAGCCGGAAATGAGTAATATGGCCACCGTGCGGTTGGAATATGAAACAGCCCTACGTCATGCCCTTAAGGAAAACCAGTTTCAGGTACATTATCAGCCCAAGTTTGATCTTGTTTCCCAGCAAATTGTGGGTTTTGAGGCACTGGTTCGCTGGTACCATCCAGAAAAAGGGACCATCTATCCGTCGATCTTCATACCCCTTGCCGAAGAGTTGGGGTTGATCGGCGACATTGATGCCCAGGTGATGGAAAAAGCCATTGAGGATACCGCGCAGTGGAATCAAGCCGGTTTTCCCGTAGTCATATCCGTCAATCTATCTGGGCTGGAGTTGGAAGGTGATTGTGCCCTGGCGGAACGTATTGGCGCATTATTAGAACAATACCAACTCCCCCCCCATCAGTTACAGATTGAGATTACCGAATCGGTCTTCATGGAGATGGATGATAAGCTCCAGGCCTCCATTGATGCTTTACGTGACCTGGGTATTCAGTTGGCCATTGATGATTTTGGCACCGGCTACTCCTCTTTGAGCTACCTAAAAAATCTGTCGGTGGATGTCATTAAAATTGACCAGTGCTTTATCCGAGAAATTACCCGCACCCGAGAGGATCAAGTGATTGTACGTGCCGTGATTGCCATGGGAGAGTCCATGGGGTTAACGGTGGTCGCAGAGGGTGTAGAAGAAGAGCTACAGTCCCACTTTTTGAAAAAAGAGGGGTGCCGAGAGATCCAAGGGTATTGGATCAGTCGCCCAGTACCCATTGATGAGACCATGCCCCTTTTGGAGCACTACAACAAACTGAGTGCATAACCAACAGGGCCTGGCACCCTCACTTTCTGCGCGACCAAACAAGCAAAGGGCAGGAAGTAACCCAGCCTGTGACCAGACATCGTTTAAGCGCAAGAGATCAGGCTAGCGGTGTAAGTGTGACATTCAACCCCCCCTATGGCAGACCAACTAAGCTGTGTGTGCGGGTTATACATCACACCCTGCACACACATGACACACTTAAGGCTTAAGCGGTTTATCCTGCCAGCGGGTATTCCATATCTTCCGAGCCTCTTCCACACCGCAGCAGTTCAAGGGTAGCTGTAACCCGCAGGTGGGGCAGGCAATGTGTATACCTGTGGGTATGGGGGCACCATGGGCATTGGTGGCTTGCGCCTTAACGGTGGTTCCACACAGGGGGCAGGGCTCAAAGCCGGGTAAGGGATGCATGGCTCTACTTTCAACACATACGGTGGATCAGCCCCACGGTTGAAGGGGTATGGGATAGGGCCCCTGCCCTAGAGGCGCACCCCTCCTTCATAACCGATTCCTTAGGGGCACCAACCGCTAAACTCGCGGTTCCGGCATCCGGCCAAATGGCATTCATACCCCTCTCTACAAGAGGTTGAGCGATCTACTGTTCCAGGTGAGTCAGCGATTTTACGTGAACAGCGGGGGTGTGCTGACAGGGCAAGGTGTCTCCACATCTGTGCCGAGCAGACCGCTTTGGGGTGTTGAAACCCTGGCCAGCTCCACGCCGATTATCTTTCCAACATACCCAGTAAGATCAGGCCAATGGCAAATTTAGAGTGGGGTGAGGGGACCAGAGGGTGTCGCGCTTTCAAGGTTTCAGCCAAGGCTTCAATGGGTGCCAACTCACCCTGGAGCAGTTCCAGCTCCACTTCACACAGCCCTTGTTCTTTACCCCCCGCTTCAACCTGGCCACGATCCAGGGCCATCTCTGCTTCGGTACCACAGGGAAAGGTTAAATGGACCGCCCGACGTTCAAAATCTGTCACCATGAGGGGTTGCAACACCGCTTGAGGAGCTTGAACACGTAGATGGTCCAAGGCTTCCCGCATTTCACCTGGGGGAAAATCTTCTAGGTTTTGAGGGTTATGGGGCAAAAAGCCCTCCCACTCCTCGCGGCGGGAAACACCATTAACCACACCACCAAAACCCTTAACCGCAGCCCGCCAGCGCCCATCCCCTTCAGGACGAGACCGAAAGGCCAAATGGTTGTGTAGCAGAATATGCGCTGCCGTATCATAGTATGTTGCCCGATAATCCACCCGCACGGGGGGGGCCGCCAGAGCAGCAATGGCGGGATCCTGCAGGACAGCATCCAGCGTCGCATAATCTGGAGCCGTGAGTTTAATCTCTAACTCCAGAGCCATGGTTTACGCTCCTTCCGGTTTACGGGCACAGATCCAGTATTGACACCCCCCTACCCGCTCGCCATCTGCAACCTCTACCAAACCCGCTTCAGCCAACTGACCACGCAGGGTATCAATCAACAGGCGGTGATCCTCAGGAGGCCCCATCTTTTTGCCATCCGGACGTTGAGGACACGGCGCAAACTTCCCCCAATCCAGGGCCATTAAAACACCACCGGGTTTAAGGAGCCGTTTGATCTCCAGCAAGGCATCCGCCACCGTTACTTCGTGCAGGGTAAAAGCGATAAACACCCCATCATACTGCGCGGCTTCCAGCCCGGTTTGAACCAGGTCGGCACAATGATCGTTCAGGTTGGGGTGGTGCCCCATATGTTTGCGAAAGAAATCCAGCACCTCTTGCTGTAACTCCACCGCCATAACCGATCCTTCAGGCCCCACACCCTCCAATAAAGCCGGAGTAAAAAAACCTGCGCCACAGCCAAGATCCACCAACTGCATACCTGGGGTAATGCCCATCTGTTGCACCAGAGCCGGGGCATCATCAATACCACGACGGGAAGGATCCAGCAGACGTTCCGCTTTTTTAGGATCAAAGCGATGCTTGGGGTGATGATGATGGCCCATTACGGCACCTCCAAAATACGTTCCACCCAATCCCGTAACGCAGGCAGGGTCATGGAACCTGACATCTGATCCTTTAGCTGACCATGGTCAAACAGCATTAGGGTGGGGATGGAGCGAATATTAAACTGATTGGCCAAAATACGATTTTCGTCGGTATTGACCTTAACAATTTTCATACGTCCCATCATTTCACGGGCATAATCGGCCAGCAAAGGGGACATCTGACGGCAAGGTCCACACCAGGGGGCCCAAAAATCGACCAGAACCGGCATAGGTGAGCGTAGAACTTCATCATGGAACTCCGTTTCACCCACGGTAATGGGAAAATCAGGGCCAACTCGGCTTAAAGGCTCCCCACATTTTCCACAGCGGGCATTAAAACCAGCTTTGGTGGTAGGAATTCGGTTTCCAGCACCACAACTGGTGCAGTTGGCGATGAGAGGTTCGCTCATAAAGGCGTTTCCTGAGATAAGGTCATTAAAAAGTTTCTATCTCATAGATGAAGGTAATGGGCCACTTTTTTCAAGTGATAAAAAGGCAGAAAAGTGCGCTTAATTTTTTGATTTTTCAAAAGTGTCACCGCAGCTGGTGTAAAAAAGCCCCCGTTGGGTGGATGCTTCCAACCTGAACGGGGGCTCTTATAGATACCGCTACTCGGCAGGATTTTCTGCCTACTTTCGGACTTTATAGCCTTGAGCTTGCCAGTTGATCATACCACCGGTGACGTTATAAACCGTCTCAAAGCCCGCTTTTTTAAAGCCTACAGAGCCCATCATGGAGCGGTTACCACTACGACAAATAACCGCAATTTCCCGGCCCGGATATTGCTTAACCATATCTGGGGCGCGGCGGCTTACCTCATTCAGAGGAACCAAAACGGCCTGATCAATACGGCCATCACTGTTGAACTCTGCGCTGGAACGTACATCGATGATTAATGGGGGCTGTTTGCCACCCATCATCTTAACCAGATCGTGGGGCGTGATGTTCATGATGTTATAAATTTTGGCTAGGATGGGGCCTTTAAAGAGCATCCCCATCAAGATGAGAACCATTAACAGGGTTACCCAATTGTCTTGCAACCAACTCATGGTTTTTTCGATCCGTGGTAGTCGTGGCTGGAAACATGCGCACGCACAAAACCGCCAGGATCAAGCCAAAGGCCAATCCTGGTGGTTTTGTTGTGTCGCACAGTTGGGGGTATTGGGTCTTTCCATTGGAAGAGTGTGTGTAAAAAAAGCCTTGGCCCTATTTTTTGGCAGCGGCCTCTTCCTCTTCTTGACAGAAAATTTTCTTGGTCAAAGAGACCAGATCCAACACCTTGCAGTCCCCAACCCGGTAGAAGACCTGATTGGCCACCCGCCGGGAAGAGAGAATATTTTTGTCCCGCATGATGGTCAGGTGCTGAGAAACATTGGATTGAGTCGTTCCTACCGATTCAACCAACTCTTGCACCGAGAGCTCTTTTTCGTTCAGAGCAACAATGACCTTAAGACGCAGGGGATGAGCCAGCGCCTTCATGCATCGGGCGACCTTTTCAACATTGTTTTCATCAAAATCGCAACCCACGCATCACCTCAAAGTTTGATGGGTCTGGCATGAGACCTGCCGACCTCAGTTATGTCATTATTAGCTTTTTAGCTTTATCTAATAATAATAGAAGTGTAACGCAGCAACGTCAATCCAAATCGGGGTTAAGCAAATGAGCATGGCGTACCATATTTGGGGTAACCGTGCCAGACCCAATGCAGCCAGATAGAGATGATTATGAATGAAGCCGCAATCCAACCAATAATCGACGGGCCACTGACTGAAAAACAGGTACGTGACTACCTACTGGCCAACCCATCGTTTTTTAACAGCAATGAGGATCTGCTGCCCGCGGCCATCAACGCATCGGGGCGGGTTCTTAGCTTGGAGGCTAGTCAGCTTAACAAACTGCACCAAGAGAATAGCCGGATCCAGGAACATATGGATCAGATCATGGAGCGCATCCGTCAAAACGATGCCATTTACCATGCCTTTCATACCATCCAAAAAACCTTGTTGGTGGAGATGGGCCGTGATGTAGCCAGCCTAATCAACCGGTTCTGCGATGCCTTGGAAGATACCTTCAAGATCTACCGTGTTGCCCTTACCATAAGCGATACAGCACCGGCCATGTTACCGTTACGCCATGCCATGCAAAGTGACCCTGCATTGGCGGGTGCTTTAAGCGGGCGGGTTAATCTCTTGGATCATGCCCAGTTACAGAGCATTTTAGGCAACAGCAGCCATTCGGTGATCCGTGTGGGCCGTGAAGGGGGGGATCGTACGCCCTTCTTTGGTCTGCAGGCTGAACAGATTAAAAGTGATGCGCTGATCCCCATATTCACCCCCCCCTTGGATCTGCTCACAGAGGAAGGCCCAAAGCCTGAGCCGATCGCCTCCTTAAACCTGGGTGGTGAAACCCCCAACCGTTTTCTACCGGGTTACTCCACCGATCTACTACAGGATATGACCGATATCTTTGTCTTAATTCTGGAGCGTACCCTGGAGGCCAACTGACGCCATGGCCCTTCCCCATCAGCAGCGTTTTTTTGATCATCTGATGCAGGAGCGCCGTCTTTCTCCTCATACGGAAAAAGGGTACCGGCGCGATCTTGAGGCATTTGAACGCTTTTTTGCCGACTATGAAGGGGAACCGTTGACGGCGGATAACCTGGCGGCGGTGGATAGTGACCACATCCGCTCTTTTTTAGGGCGGGGTCATCGGGAGGGGTTGGCAAGGACCACCATGCAGCGACGCATGGCGGCTTTAAGGGCTTGGTTCAATTATATGGATCGGGAAGGGTTGGTGACGGGTAACCCTGCGGCTGCTGTTTCCAGCCCCAAGGCCCCTAAGCGGCTACCCCGTGCCCCCAGTGTGGAACAGACCATCAATCTACTGGACCAAAGTGCACCTTTACCCCCTGCACCAGAGGCCAGCGATTTTGATAAAAGCGCCTGGTCTAATCTACGTACCTTGCGTGATGCCGCCCTGATGGAGCTACTCTACAGCGCAGGGCTACGTATTAGCGAGGCATGCAACCTGGATCGGGCGGATGTCGACCTCAGTGCTGGTCAGCTACGGGTCAGACATGGTAAAGGGGGCAAAGAGCGCATGGCGCCCATGGGCCAAAATGCCATTCAGGCCATCGAAGCTTGGCTACAGGCACGCACCAAAGCCAAACCCCATATGGACCCCATGGGACCCGTCTTTACCGGCCAGCAAGGTAAACGTTTAAACAGTCGTGAAGGGCAACGGCTTTTGGCCAAGTGGCGCCAGCGGCTTGATCTGCCAGACAGTGTTACCCCCCACGCCCTGCGCCACGCTTTTGCCACCCACCTGCTCCAAGCTGGGGCCGATCTACGCGCCATTCAGGAGATGATGGGCCATGCCAGCCTGTCGGCAACTCAAAAATATACCCATCTTGATATGCAAGCCCTGGCTAAGGTGTATGATGCCGCGCATCCCCGGGCCCAACGTCGTACACCCCGACCCAGCACCACCCCAACTTTTCGTAAAGAACCATCGTGACTTCACCACTGTTTAACAGCTTGATCAAATCTTTAATCTTCCCACCAGGTAATCTGCTGATCCTGATGGTGTTGGCCTACCTGTTAATTAATAGATGGCCCAGGCTGGCAAAGTTTACCTTGATGGTGGCGATCCTGGCACTTTATATACAGAGCGCCCCCTGGATTTCGGAAATGATGGTCCGCCACCTGGAATCCCACACCGTGGCCCTGACCCCAAAAACAGCCCCGAACGATCCGGCGCAATTAACCGTTGTTTTAGGGTGTGGCCGTTACCCCGAAGCCCCTGAGTATGGCGGTAAGGACACCCTCTCGACCTGCGGTTTGTCTCGGGTACGTTATGGGGCGTATCTCTACCGTATGACAGGACGACCAATTTTAGTCGCCGGGGGTATGCCCTATGGTGAAGAGAGCTCTGAGGCCGACGCCATGGCTGAAACCTTAGAAAAAGAGTTTCGTATTCCTGTCATGTTTCGGGAAGGGACCAGCCGTAATACCTGGGAAAACGCCAAAAATACCGCCAAAATTCTGAAGCGTGAGGGGTTAAACCATATTTTTTTGGTTACCCACGCCAAAGATATGCGACGTGCGGCTTGGTCCTTTAGACAGCAAGGGATCCGTGTAACCGAAGCCCCAACACTGTTTAAGACCAAATCTGCGGTGTGGCCGCTCCCTTATCTGCCCAATAATTTATCTCAATTTAAGTGGGCGCTTCACGAAATGGTGGGGATGCTCTATTATCAGCTTACCGCTAAATAGTTTTGGAAGATCTGTACACTTCCATACCGCCCAACTTCTCATAGGAATAAAGAAGGGCTCTTGGCGTATACTTCTTCTTTTTAAGGGTTGCGTAGCAGATGCGGCAAAAACCCTTTAACCGTCATGTAACCATAGATATTTTGTCGATGGATACTGTGGAACGTTTGATCCTACATGGGTGTGACATGGAACTAGACCACGTTATATCCGTATGGAATAGATAGATCTGAAAGTTTAGGCCCACTGTGGAAACATTGCTGATCCTGTTTTTTATGTTATTGCTTTCGGGCTTTTTTTCTGGCTCTGAAACCGCTTTAACAGCTCTTTCCCACTCCCGTGTAGAAGCGCTGTTGCATGAAGACCGCAGTGGAGCCCGTGCTCTGCATGCACTCAAAAGCAACACAGACCGTATGCTGATCACACTGCTGATTGGTAATAACCTGGTCAATATTGGTGCTTCTGCCATCGCCACTGTGCTGGCTACCCAACTGTTCGGTGACATGGGGCCGGGTTTGGCAGTAGGTGGCCTGACCCTGTTTATTCTCATTTTTGGTGAGATCGTCCCCAAAACCTTTGCAGCCCGCAACATGGTCACCATTGGTCTGATTGTAGCACCGCCGCTGTTTCTCTTTGCCAAACTGGTTTTTCCCCTGACTTGGCTGCTGGAGCACATCACCCAATCCATGGAACGTTTTTCCAATGCCAACGAACCTATGGTGACAGAGTCTGAGCTTCTCTCCATGGCCCGCCACGGTGCCCGTGAAGGTGCGATTGAGGCGGATGAAGAGGCCATGATCAAACGGGTGTTTGAGCTTAATGATCTTTGCGCAGAAGATATTATGGTGCCCCGTGCCCAAATGGTGACAGCCGATGGAGACCTGACCGTCACCGAAGCGGCCAAAAGCCTGCTGGCCCAACCCTATGGACGGGTTCCATTGACCTTGGGGGATTCCGATGAGATCCAAGGGGTCATTTATGTCCGGGATGTGCTGGAAGCCATGGTGCATGAGGATGGTCAGAAAAAACTACGCGAAATTGCCCATGAACCCATCTACATTGCCCAAAACCAGCGCCTGGATGACCTGTTAGAGCGCATGCGCGGTCGTAAAGAGAAGATGGCGGTTGTCGTAGATGATATGGGCATGGCCCAAGGGTTATTTACGCTGGAAGATATTCTGGAAGAGGTGGTTGGCGAGATTTATGATGAATCCGAAGGGCCTGAGCATACCGCTGTGGTGGAGAATCAACCGGGTGAAGTGCAGGTTGATGGCATAACTGAGATGCGCCATGTGATCGCCTATTTCAAAATGGACCTTAAGAGCAAGCCCACCGACCGTGTAAACCAATGGCTATTGGCCAATATTGCCCGTATTCCCATGCCGGGCGAGTGTTTTAACATTGGTGATCTGGAAGTGGAAGTCAAACGGGCCAGCCGCCGACGTATTCACAAGGTTCTGGTTCGCAAGCCGGGTGTTGCCAGCACAGTGGATGGATAAGCTGTCGATAGACAAACCGTATAAAAAAGCCCTGGCAACACGTGCCAGGGCTTTTTTCTTATGGCTTAAACCCACCTGCTCAGTCGATAACGGAAACCATCTTTTTACCGTGCTCTTTGGCAGAGTTGACAAAGACTGCCACCACTTTGGAATGGATGGATAAGCTCTGTCGATAGACAAACCATATAAAAAAAGCCCTGGCAACACGTGCCAGGGCTTTTTTCTTATGGCTTAAACCCACCTGCTCAGTCGATGACTGAGACCATATTTTTACAGTGGTCTTTGGCAAAGTTGATAAAAGCTTCCACCGCTTTGGAGCGAAACTTCTGCTTCTGGTGGATAAAGTTGATGGTACGGGTAATACGTACACCCTGAACCCGTTTGGCCACCAAAGTGCCCAACTTCAACTCTTTGATCAGTGAAGCGCTAGAAACCACGCCAATACCGATTCCCCCTTCGACAGACCCTTTGACAGCCTCAGTCGAACCCAGCTCCAGCACAATATCCAACTGGTCATAAGGCAGACCTGCTTGGAGCAGATGATCATGCACCACCTGACGGGTACCAGAGCCCTCCTCACGACTGACAAAGGGGTAGGCTTTTAGCTCTTTAACGGGAATTTCGTCCAATGAAATAAGGGGATGATCCGGGGGTAGGATAATCACCAACTCATCATCCAAGCACCCTTCGCGGGCAATGTTCTTATTTTTAACCGGTCCCTCAATCATACCCACATCAATGGTGGCATCTTCCAACTTACGCACAACCGTACGGGTATTATCAATGGAGAGGCGGATCTGTACATCATTGAACTGATCACGATAATCGCTGAGAATACGTGGCAGCAGGTACTCACCAATGGTGGTGGATGCCCCAACTTTAACCACACCACGGGTCACACCTGTTAACTCACTGACCGCTTTTTCGGTCTCTCGGTAGAGATCCAAAATACGTTCAGCATAGCTGTAGACCTCCTGCCCAGCTTCGGTCAGGGAGATACGGTTATGGTGACGGTCAAATAGGCGGGTATCAAAATGCTCTTCAAGCTGGCGAATTTGAAAAGTGACCGCAGGTTGGGTCAAATAGAGCTCCTCCGCCGCTCGGGTAAAGGATAGATGCTTGGCAACCGCGTAGAAAACCCGTAAACGTGTATCGGAAAAACTCATGACTTCCCCCCCTTGCCACATTTGGCAGGTGGCAGCGCTACACTCCAAAACCCAAAAAAATTCTTATAACGTATTTGATATGTTAAAAAAATCTCTGATCGATGTATAGATAAAAATCACTTAATCAGGATAGGTTGACCAAATAAGGCTGGGAATGGTGTCGATGTCTAAACAGTTAATTGATCAGGGTGCCCAACTTCGCACCCTTTATCGCAGCTATGTTCGGTGGTTGAATGGCGGTGCTTACAACCAAGGAAAAATGGCTGTAGAAACCACATTTATGCAGGCTGTAGAACCCTTTAGCACACTTTTTTTTGATGCTTATGGGGTACTATATGGCGGTGCCACCCAACAGCAAGGTGTGGCAGATGCCATGCAGCACCTGCGCGATCAGGGAAAGACCATTCGCCTACTGTCCAATAATGGGCATGAGTCCCTACCGTCCATTCAACAGAAATTGGCCCAGCGCCATGTACACTTTGAGATTTCAGAATTGATCACATCGGGCATGGTGGTCTCCGACTATTTACAACGCAGCACACTGCGGAACACCCCCTATTTACTGATTGGCTCTGCCCAGAGCCGGGCGGCCTATGCGCCTAACCCAGATCAACTGGAACGCCCCCCTGGCGATAACCGCTTGGCACAGAGCCCTCCCCGCTCCTTACTGGTCTGTAGTGACTCTCTGTATTGGGATACCCCTTACCAACCCCATGTGGAGGCCATTATGAGCCGCCAGTCTCTCCCCATGTTGGTGGCCAACCCCGATATGGTGGTGCCCCTACCCGATGGTGGTTGGATGCCCGTTGCTGGTCATGCGGCCTTAGATCTGAACCAACGCCATGGGGCGCCTTTTATTGGCTTGGGCAAGCCCTTCTCACCGGTGTTTGAAAAAGCTTTGGCCTCGGTACCCCATGTACCCCTTGAAGAAATAGTGATGATTGGGGATACCCCAGAGACCGATATTCTGGGTGGCAACCGCATGGGCCTAAAAACCTGCCTGGTGGGCTCGGGTACACTGGCGCATATGGACCTGAGTTGGCGGGATTATTGTGCGGAGCAATCCATTTTACCCGACTTTTTTGTCCCAGCGGTCTCACCTTAAGAAACCGTAAGCAGGGTTTTTTTTGTGGGACTACCCCCCTCAAAACAGACAGATTTGAGGGGATTTTACCTGCAAAAGTGTCAGGTTCTGAATTTTTTTTGCACCTGCAAAAGGTGAGACGGAAATACAACCTTATTAGAGCAATCATCGCTATCTTCAGTACACCACACGGTTTTTTTCTGCACTGCATAGAAAAGGCTCTGGTTTGTAGAAGCCAGAATCTTAGGACGTGATTCAAACCGTTACAAATACGGGCGTTATCGTATTGCAAGCCTTGTGGGAACCGGCTAAAATCTGCCGCTGCTGGAGTCTACTTTTTGTGTTCCACAGAACTACGCATGTAGATTACCAGTCTTTAGACTCTTTTCCATGTTTTAGGAGGGAGCCTTGAATAAGCTCTTCTTGTACAGTCTGGCTGCGATGCTGGTACTGTTGGGTATGCCGGAACTGGCCATGGCCGCAGGCGGTGGTATGCCGTTACCGGATAATCTGCCCGATCTCACCGAGATGTGGGTTGGTCCAACAGCTATTGTGATCTTTGTGCTTGCCTATGCTCTGGTAATGGGTGAAGAGTTTACCCACATGCGCAAATCCAAACCTGTGATCTTTGCAGCAGGTTTGATCTGGGCCATTGTCGCGTATGTTTATGCCGACTTTGCCGGTGGTATTGCCGACCCAGGCACCCAAAAAGCCGTACAGCATGCAGCAGAAGCTGCTGTACGTCACAACATTCTGGAATTTGCTGAACTGTTCCTGTTCCTTTTGGTTGCGATGACCTACATCAACGCCTTGGACGAACGTCAAGTCTTCCAGGCGCTGCGTGCGTGGTTGGTCCGCTCTGGCTTTAGTTACCGCCAGATGTTCTGGATGACCGGTGTGCTCTCCTTCTTCATCTCCCCCATTGCAGATAACCTGACCACAGCACTGTTGATGTGTGCGGTGATCTTGGCGGTGGGACGAAGCAGGCCCCAATTTGTGGGTATTGCGTGTATCAACATTGTGGTTGCTGCAAACGCCGGTGGTGCTTTCAGCCCCTTTGGTGATATCACGACCCTGATGGTTTGGCAGAAGGGCGTAGTACCTTTTACCACCTTCTTCCTGCTCTTCGTTCCCTCACTGGTTAACTGGCTGATCCCTGCCTACATCATGGCCCGTACGGTTTCTACCGATACACCGGAAGCCAGTGATGAAGTGGTGGAAATTCGCCGGGGTGGTTTTGTGATCATTGGTCTGTTCCTGATGACCATCGTCACCGCAGTAAGCTTCCATAACTTCCTGCACATGCCCCCCATGGTCGGTATGACCACCGGTTTAGGTCTGCTTAAGCTGTATGCTTACTACCTAAAGCTGACCCACTCCCGCGAGCAGCATGGTGAAGATGGCGAGATCGGTGATGTCCGCTTTGATATCTTCCGTAAGGTGGAACGGGCTGAGTGGGATACACTGCTGTTCTTCTACGGTGTTATCCTCTGCGTTGGTGGCCTGGGCTTCATCGGCTACCTGGAGATCGTCTCCAAGGTTATGTTCATCGACTGGGGTCCAACCTGGGCCAACATCACGGTGGGCTTCCTCTCCGCCATTGTGGATAACATCCCCGTTATGTTTGCGGTGTTGACCATGATGCCTGAGATGGACATGCTGCAGTGGTTGCTGGTTACCCTGACCGCTGGTGTCGGTGGCTCTATGCTCTCCATTGGTTCCGCAGCGGGTGTTGCGCTGATGGGTCAAGCCCGCGGCATGTACACCTTCTTCGGCCACTTAAAGTGGGCACCTGTCATCGCGATTGGCTACTTTGCCTCCATCGGTGTGCACTTCTTGGTCAATGCGAACCAGGCTGGCGTACCCGTAAATTGATGCTTAGGGTGTGAATCATAAAAAAGGCCGGATCCAACAGGGTTCGGCCTTTTTTTGTCGCCAGACAGCATGCTTTTATATTGGAATTATTGTTGTCACATCATCATAATAGGGCGCCAATGATTGCTGTGCATCCAGAGACCCCCTGCCTTTAGGGGCATATGGTCATCCCAACAGCATGTGGCGCATCATTATGTCGGCATCCGGGGCTAACTGGCCCCAAGAATGCCCCGTCAACTTCATACTTTTTCAGGGATTCATCACCTTGAAAAGATTATACCCTGTACCCCAAGGCAGGACGACTCTATGAAACGCAAAAGTACCATCGGTATCATTTTCTTCACGGTCTTTCTGGACCTGCTTGGTTTTGGTCTGGTCCTACCGCTGTTGCCCAACTATGCCAGCGACCCTATGTTTAACGCCTCCACCTTTGAGATCGGTGTGTTGATGGGGGTCTACTCCCTGATGCAGTTCCTCTTCTCACCGCTGTGGGGACGCCTTTCTGACCGTGTGGGACGACGCCCTGTACTGATTATTGGTCTCTTTGGTTCGGCTTTTTCCTACCTGATCTATGGTCTGGCAGAGAGTTTGATTGTACTCATTCTCTCCCGTGCTCTGGCTGGGTTTATGGGGGCCAACATTGCTGCAGCCCAAGCCGCGATGGCAGATCTGACACCCCCAGAAAAACGTGCCCAGGCGATGGGTATTATTGGTGCTGCGTTTAGTTTGGGCTTTGTATTGGGGCCAGCAATGGGGGGTTATTTAGCCGCAGAGTTTGGGATCAGCGCAGCCCCCTTGGCCGCAGCAGCCATTACCGGCATTAATGCGGTGGCCGCCCTGTTCCTGCTCTCAGAAACCCGCGATCTAAGCCAGGAACAGCAAGAGCCCCTGGCCAAGCGTGCCCACCCGCTCTCCCTACACCCCTGGCAGCAGGCCCGTAACTATCCTGGTGCCTTAATGGTCTGCCTGTTCATGGGTATTTTCATCACCCTATTTGCCGCTTTTGAGATGTCCCTACCCCTATGGACACAACTTGTCATGGGGTGGAGCAGTGGTGCACAGACCATGTCTGAAAATGGCCACCTGTTTGCCTTTGTTGGGGTGGTTATGGCCATTGTGCAAGGCGGTATTGTGCGTCGGCTGGTCCCCAAATGGGGGGAGATCCGCACCGCTTATACCGGTTTGATCCTGATTGCACTGGGGTTGATGCTACTGGGGCAAGCGTCTAGCTATACCATGATCCTGATTGCACTGGCCTTGGCCGCCACCGGTGCAGGTTTAGTGCATCCCGCATTCTCTTCACTGGTTAGTCTGAATACGGATAAAGATAAACAAGGTTTGATGATGGGGCTGTTCCAGTCCATGGGCGCACTCGGCCGGGTACTGGGTCCGCTATGGGCCGGGTTGGCCTTTGTCTCTTTGCAGGGGAATGTCTTTCTGCTCAGCGCCCTGGGTATGGCCTTCCTGCTGGGGACGCTCATTCCCTTAAGTCGGGATCGGATTATGGACGCCCGCCAAATAGCCGCGCAAGGCGCAGAATCATAGAACCCAAGACCTGCTCTGGGGGCCGAGATCCCTCGGCCCCCTTGAGCAACCGGTCTGTCTCCTGGCAGGTGATTAAAGCTTCCGCCAAATTTTTTGCCGGTACTTGATTACACTGGGCCAGAAAACGGTCTTTCTCTTTCCAGAAAATACGTAGCTTACGGGTAACTTCATCGCCCCCCATACCACGCTGCATCCAACCTTGAGCCTGGGCCAGACGGCGAATACGCTGGGTCAACAACCCAAGCAGCGGCAACGCTTCGGACATACCCCCGGATTGCACCAGTTTATCCAGGGTGCGTAGGGCTTTTTTGGCATCCCCCCGTAACACCGAATCTGCCAGATCAAAACCACTATGTATGGAGGCCTCACCCACTACAGCACGGGCGGCATCCAGGGTAATGGCACCCGGTTTTCCCACATAGAGATAGAGCTTCTCCAACTCCCGCTCTGCATTGCGGGTATCCCCTTCGAGCAATTGAACCAGCATGGGTATGAGATCTCGATCTGCCGCACGGTACCCATTGGCTTTGATATGCTCTTCAATCCACCCCCCCATATGGCGCCCCTCCAATGGATAGAAGGGGGTTACCCAGCAGCGATCATGTTTTTCCAACCCTTTACGTAGCGCGTTTGAAGCTTCCAAGTTGGCGGAAAGAAACAGAACAACGGTGGAGCTGGAAGGTTCGTTATCCAGATAGGTCACAAAAGATTTACGTTGGGGGGGGCTCAGTTTATCTGCCTCTTTCACCACCACCAGGCGCATATCTGCCATAAAGGGAATAGACCGACAGGCACTGAGAAAATGCCCTTCATCCAGGTCCCCTCCATAGAAGCGTTCTAGGTCAAAATCACGATCAGCATCCCCACCTAGCACCCACTTTTCAACCGTTGCGGCGGTCGTTTCAATACGACCCTGCTCCTGCCC
Organism: Magnetococcus sp. PR-3; assembly: GCF_036689865.1. Taxonomy (NCBI): domain Bacteria; kingdom Pseudomonadati; phylum Pseudomonadota; class Magnetococcia; order Magnetococcales; family Magnetococcaceae; genus Magnetococcus; species Magnetococcus organivorans. Next base: position 131,936 of record NZ_JBAHUQ010000006.1, on the reverse strand, counting down.
ATAAAGTAATATGGCCAAAGGGTAGGATTTGCCTTTGAGTTTACCGGGCAGATCTCGATCTTTTATTTTCATAACAACCGTCGCGGGGAAAAGGTAATAACTGCGGATAAGATAACAGGAACCCCCCCCATAAAGGCAGGGTTTTGGTAAGCGCACACCCCATACCTGTTGGAACAGAGGGTGGACACCCCCATTCGTTAAAAGGCTCTAGGCCAATACTTAGCCCATACGCTCTTGAATACGACTGCACAAACCGGTGTGACGTTGCATATTTTCTTTAAAAGTAATGGCCATCTGCAACGCAGGCTGCGAACCCACCAACACAACCCCTTTACGGGCACGGGTTACACAGGTGTAAAAAAGATTACGGTAGAGCATTTTCTGATGGGCCGTCACCACCGGGGTGACCACATAACCAAACTGCCCTCCCTGACTTTTATGCACAGTGATGGCATAACTGGGGACAATATTGCGCATCTGCTCTTCATCCAACAGCTTCTGCGCACCATCAAACCGAGCGATGATTTGCCAAACCCCATGTTGGTCTTTTTTTAAATCAACAATCTCACCTTGATCCCCATTGTACAGCTCCAGTTCATAATCATTTTTGGTCTGCATCACCCGGCAACCGGCCCGGTAGGCAAACCCCTCCAGTTCAAAAACCAGCTCTCCCTCTTCATAAGGGTTAAGCGCCTCATGCAGTTTTTCATTAAGCGCTTTTACCCCCACTTCTGTCCCATGCATGGGTGTAATCACCTGAATATCCGCTGCTGCGATCTCCCCCACGGTGATCATTTTTTGCACCCCATCCAACATACGTTGGGCACAGTGGTGGAGATGATCCATCCCTTCACGTACTTCGACAAACTTTAGATCTCTGGCCATCTGGGGGCGTCGACCGGCTAATATTTCAACCGCGCCAAGTGCAATACCTGAACCCTCAGCTTGACGGTGCACCTCTGTTAACCGAGCCACCGGCACCACACCGCTATGAATGAGATCCTGCAATACCCGCCCAGCCGCGACAGAAGGCAACTGATCGGCATCCCCCACCAACAGTACCCGACAATGATCCGGTAAGAGCTTTAACAAAGAGCTGGCCATCCACTCATCCATCATGGAGCTCTCATCCACCACCAGCAGGTCACAGCTAAAGGTCTGTTTACCTTCGACCTCCTCATCACTATTTTTACCCATAAGACGGTGGATGGTCAGCGCAACCTCACCGGTGGCTTCCGCCAACTGCTTGGCCGCCCGACCTGTGGGTGCACAGAGCTTGACGCTCTGTTTATGGGCAACGGCATGTTCAATCACATAACGGGTAATGGTCGTTTTACCCATACCTGGCCCACCGGTTAGGATGGCCATTTTTTCACCGGTTACAGTCGTCAGAGCCGCTTGCTGGTCAGGAGATAAGGTAAAAGCACCGCGGCTGACACGTTGGATCCAATCTTCTGACATACTGCCAATGGGGTTAGGACCCTGTAAGCGGTTTAAATGAAAGGCGATCTCTTTTTCATAACCATGGTAACGGGCCAACTGTACATGGGTGGTTCCATCGGCATCCACCACCCGCACCACCGGCCCCTCCCCCAGGTCCAAACGATCCAGGACCATAGATTCCAGTTGTTCTTGCTCATCCTGAAGCTGGAGCAATACCGCCAAGCGCTGGTGAAAAGTGGTCTCCTCCAATAGGGTATGACCTTCACTCCCCGCTAAATGGCTGAGCACCTCCAACATGGCCGCTTCAATACGCCGTGCATCAAATGGGCTGATATCCAGCGCTAATGCCGCACGGTCTGCACGTTGAAATGAAATGCCCCGCACTTGTGCCAATAGATAGGGGTTCTCTTTCAATATTTTTAAAGCATCCTGTTCAGGATGGCTCTCTTTTAACTTACGACTAACCGCACGGGTTAACGCCGGACCAAACCCCAACTGATAGAGCATCAGCATAATCTGCGCATCGGCTCTGGCACCTTGCCAATGTTGAATAATCTGCTCTTTGTTGGCCCGCCCAATCCCTTTGATCTTTAAGAGGGCATCTGGCCGTTCATCAAGCATATCAAACAGCCCACTTCCAAACCTTTGTACCAACTTAGGGGCCAGGGTTTTGCCAATGCCTTTAATACCCCCGCCTTTTAGATAAAGGGTTATCGCCTCTTCCATGGTCGTGGCCTGAGGTTCAAATTTTTCTGCCTTAAACTGTAACCCATATTTGGCATTGCTTACCCATAGGCCATGAACACGCACACGCATCTCTACCGCAGGTGCCGGTAAGGTACCCACCACCGTGTGGTTTAGCTCGGGTGCTTCATCGGGGGCGACCGCCAACACCCCATAACCGGTCTCAGGGTTATGGTAGATAATCTGGTGAATACGTCCTGTAAAGCTCTCCATGGTCACTGCCTAGGCCCTGAATGGTTGAGAGGAAATGGTAGCCCAACGGATAAAGATAACAGGGGGAAACCTAAACCCATAGGTGATGAATCCAAGCACAGAGTGTCTACCAATTTTTTGGTTTACGTGCCCCATAGTATCAGGGAGCTTGAGCGTGGTTTATCTTCCAAAATCCAATTGGTTTGTAGATATCTGGTCAATGGTATTCATGCATCGGTTGAGCGCCACGAGAGATCTCAAGCTGCTTTAGGTCATCTTTCAGATATATTTGGAGATTATACATTGATCATGCCCTCTTCCATGTCACTAAAGTAAAAAAATCCCCATACAGCCACCCCTACCCCACCCACCAGAAAGCTGAATTATCCTAGCCCTTTATCGAACATAGTTCATTTTCAACCACTCGATTTAGCCGAGATATAAATCATGCTTATCTTTTCTTGATCCTAAAAAAACACCACAAACAACCATTTTTTTGGTACGCTTTGTACATATCTAAAAGGTTATATACATGTTGGGATCTGTCCTGAGCTTGATCGGAAAACAGGTGTGAAGAGAGAGAGAAAAATTATCACGCCCCATAAACCCTATGGAGCACGCCATGACCATTACCATCCGTCAAAAAAAAGAACCGATTGATACCGTGGTTATTACCCTGCCAAGCGAGTTTAAGTTTAATGCATGGAAGGAGTTTATGGATAAGTGTGAGAAGGAGTTGATGCACAACCGTATTGAGTTTGATATGCGTCAGGTAGAGTATATTGATAGTGCTGGGTTAGGTATGTTGCTTTGGGCCCAGAACATTGTGGATACCAGTGGCCGAAAAATACATATTATGCACTGCAACGAGCGGGTAAAAAAGTTGATCAATGTTGCCCATTTTGAGCGGTTTTTTATACTGGAGCATTAGGCTCAGAAGTGACCGGTTTATCCTCCAGGGTAAGGGTCACCACCAGCCCACCCTGGGGGTGGTTCCATAAACGCAATGCGCCCCCGTGGGCATGGATGATATTGCGTACAATGGCCAAGCCCAACCCGGATCCCCCTGTATGGCGACTTCGGGAAGTTTCTAACCTTTCAAAGGGCTCCACCACCCGGTGTAGATCTTCTTCAGGAATACCAGGACCATGGTCCCGAACCTCAAGCCATAAATGCGACCCTTGCTGCTTGACCGAGAGGCTTACCTGCTTGCCATATTGCACCCCATTACTGATAAGATTACTCAACGCACGTTTAAAGCTATTGCGCATCACCCAAAAAGGCATGGAGTCGGGTATCTCTAAATCGATCTGGTGCCCTAGCTCGGCAAACTCCTCTTGTAAACGCTCCAACATGGCACAGACATCTATCCGTTGCCGCTGCTCTTTTTGCTCCATACCACGGATAAAAGCCATAGCACCGCTGGTCATCTCCTCCATCTCTTTGAGATCTTGAAAATAGGCGTCTTGCATCTCCCCCTGCTCAAGCCGCTCTGTTCGTAGACGCATACGGGTTAGTGGTGTTCGCAGATCATGGGAGATCGCAGCCAGCAACTGTGTCCGCTCCTGTACATGTCGTTTAATGCGCGCCTGCATACCATTTAAGGCCTTAGCGGTCTGACGCAACTCCCGACACCCTTGAACCGGCAGCGGATCACGGTTGATATCCTCCCCCAAACCATGGGTGGCTTTAACCAACAGGGTCAATGGACGGGTGGTTAGATGAATGGCCACCACAGACAATACCATCGCCCCAAAAAAGAGCCCGAACAGGGCATAGATCAGATGGTCCGGACGGTTAAACACCTCTTTGGGTAGATGGTTATGAAATTCCACCCATCGACCATCTTTTAACTGCACCTGGGCCAAAAAGGAGAGACCATCGGGGAAGATCCGCTGCATTCCCCCCATATGTTGCTGGTGATGACGTTGATGCACATCCATTTCAGGATGTGCCGCTACGGTGGGGTTATCCCAAGCCAGCATTTTGACCCTTAAGGCCCAACCCGGACCAAAGATGGTCTGCAGATGTTGGAAAAACTGCAATGCCATGGGGTGGCTGGGGGTACTATGGATAATCGCTTCGGCCTCCGGCTCTAAAATCCGCACAAACTGTAGGGAGGTCTCCATCAGTTTAAGCAGTTGCTGGCGTTCCGATACCGGTAGCGGATCCAGTGTCTCCACCACCCCTTTTAGCTGGTAGGCCGCCTGAATACCCCCATAGCTGGAAAGGGCATCCCCCCGTTCATGCAGGTGTAACACCGCACTTAGGGCCAAAACCAGAGAGATACCGGTGGTTAAAATCATCAACAACTGACCAGAGAGGGTACGGGGCAGAAGATCAAACTTCATCGAGCATCCACCTCTGCTTTAAGAATGTACCCTTTTCCCCAAACCGTTTTTAGAAGCTGGGGCTCCTTCGGTTCCTGCAACCGTTTACGTAAACGCCCGATCTGCACATCAATACTTCGGTCATAAATCTCGGCCTGACGCTGCCGATAAAAAGCCATAATGCGATCCCGATCCAAAATCTCATTGGGATGGTTAAGAAAAGCCAACAACAGGGTGAACTCACCCCGTGTCAACTCTACGATCAGCCCGTCGGGTGCGATCAGCTCCTGGGCCGCAACATTAAGTTGCCACCCGGCAAAGTGGTAAATGGTAATTTCCTTGGGTTCTTTGGTGCGCGGCATGGCCCGTGTACGGCGCAACACACTGCGCAAACGTGCCAACAATTCTCGCGTACTAAAGGGCTTGCTTAGATAGTCATCTGCACCCATCTCCAGACCCACAATACGGTCTGTCTCCTCACCTCTCGCCGTGAGCATAATAATGGGAATATCTGCGGTCTCTTCCCCAATGCTCAAACGTTTACACAGGCTCAAGCCATCTTCACCCGGCATCATCAGATCCATAATGATGGCATCCGGCTGCCACTGTTTAATGGTCACGTCCAATTGATGACCATCGGGTAGGGTCTCCACCTCAAATCCATTTTCACGCAGATAGTCCGCCACCATCTGGCGGGTCTGTTGATCATCTTCCAAGATCAGAATACGGTCTGCAGCATCCATGGTCGGTTATCCGTTCATCGCAGATCAGCACGAGGGTGAGGAATGAGTATAACAATGGATTATCGTGATGCCCAGGTCCACACCATGCACGATCGGGGATGTATGGACGTTCGGACAGGCTAAGCTTTAACACCTATATACGACACAATTGTGACAGGGCAGATGATTATGTCGTATTTATGAAACAGTTCTTAGATTTTGTCATAAAACGATAATATATGCTTTATGTTTCAATCGATTATTTACATTAAAAACGTACACAAGCGCACCTGTATCTGCCATTATTTGTACGTGGGTTCGTCCCACCCTGGGTAATGTCTATGGTTTGATGGTAGAGATCCAGCAATCTCCCCCGAATACCGTCAAACCATAGGCCCCCCTAGGAACCTGTTCCAAGCAGGAGACAGCACCAATGAAGCGACACGTTCCCCTCTTCACCATAATTTTTATTATTTTTTGCTCAAACGCCAAGGCAGAAACAAACTTTTTGGTGCTTCAAAAAAGTTTGGGTATGCATCCAAGCGTTCAAGCCTTAATGCATAAAGCACAAAGCTATACCTACGCTGCCCCCGGTGCCATGGGACTACCCAACCCCAGTATTACCGTAGGGGTTAATAATGTGCCTGTTTCGACCCCCACCCGCTTTGACCGTTTTCTGCCCAGTAACAAATCCGTTGCGGTGGCCCAAAGTTTTCCCAACCGGCAAGGTCGGTTGGCCAAACGTCAATTGGGGCTCAGCCAGGGCGATCTGGTACGGCAAGAAGCCAAACAACAGCAGGCCAAGTTGACCCTTGAGCTTCTAACCACCCTGGCCCAGCGACAACGCGTGGCCCAGAGCATGTTGGCCATTAAGAACCAGTTGGTAAAAATCAGCGAACTGGACCACTGGCTTAAAGGGGAGTTAGAAGCGGGTAAAGCGGTCTATGGACGGGTTGAAGAGTTGGATATTCAGCGCAGTGAGTTACGAGAAGCCCTGTTAAGTCTGGTGGGCGAAGATCAGCGCTATAAAGCGACCTTACACGCTTTGGTCGGCCAAACCCCCCGCACCTCTCCACCCAAACTTACGCCACTGGCTTGGACCGTCACAACCCCATTGATGGTGCAGACAGCCCAGATAAAAAAACAGCTGGCCAAACATAAAGTGGATATTGCCCAAGCCCGGTTAAACCCCGACTATGGCGTCAGTGCTGTATGGCAACAGCGGGTCAATAATGCCAGCTTTAATGGGGATGACTGGTATGGGCTTAAAGCCACCATCCGGGTCCCTTTGTGGTCCAAATGGAACCAACAACCCAAAATTGCCGGGGCCAAAATGGCGGTCAAACAGGCCACCCTGGCCATGGATGATGCCCAACGTACAGCCCGTGCCCGCTATGATGCCGCGCTGGCTGACTACCACACCAGTCTTCAACTGCTGGACGCCCTGCAGAAACGTCAAAAAGAGATCAGGGACCTTGAAGCTGCCATGGAACGCCGCTATGAAGCGGGCGAAGTGACATTGGATCGTGTCATTCAACCGGCCATCTCCCGCATTCGCTTAGGTTTGGATAGGGCTCGCCAGCAAGCACGGCAGATCACAGCTGCGGCTAAAATACACACCCTCTTCTATGCCCAGGTAGACCCGTAATGTACAAAACCCTCAATGCCGCCCTGCTTTTTTTACTTCTGGTGGTTCCACAACTGGGATGGGCTGAAGCAGAAAAAGTACGCTACACCTGTCCCATGCACCCCCACTATATTGCTGAAGAGATGGGTAGCTGCCCCTTATGCGGTATGGACCTGGTAGCCATGGCCGCAGCGGGTGAAGCTGCAACCACTCAGGGCCATGAACGGACCATGGTCACCATTGCTCCTGAGATTATTCAAAATATTGGTGTCCGCTACAGCCAACCCCAGCTCACAGAGTTTGGTCGTCGTATCCGTGCTTTTGGTATGGTTATGGAGAATGCACGGGCACAAAGGGTTGTGGCCAGCCGTGTCTCTGGCTGGGTAGAAAAACTGCATGTCACCGCTGTGGGTGACCCGGTTAAACGGGGCATGGTGCTCTACCGTCTTTTCAGCCCAGATCTGGTGGCGGCACAACGGGACTTGATCAGCGCTGTGGAGCGTGCCGGTAATGGCCGCCTACATGCCGCAACCCAGCGGTTGATTGCCTTGGGGCTGGACCGCCGCTTTATTGAACAGTTAAAAAAAAGCCGCACACTGGTCCAAAAAGTCCCCTTTTATGCGGATAGTTCAGGCATTTTGAGCAAACTCAATATTCGCCAAGGTAGTTACGTCAAACCCGGTATGGCCATCGCCACCGTACAGGACTACCGGACCGTCTGGCTTAATGCCAGTGTCGCAGAAAAGGATCTGGGGCGAATTACCCCACAGACCCCTGTCTCCGTCATGCTGCCCAACCTACCTGGACGCCCGGTTCATACCAAGATTGATTACATTCACCCCACCATTGATGCCGCCAGCCGGACCGGCACCATCCGTCTATTACTGGATAACAGCGACGGTGTGCTACGACCCGGTGCTTATGCTGATGTCATCTTTGAAGTGGGGGTGGATAAACGGTTGGCCCTACCCAATGGGGCACTCCTTAACAACGCCTTAGGTTACCATGTTGTGGTGGCCCTGGGGGAAGGACGCTTTCAACCTAAAACTGTTAAAGTTGGGCTCTCTAGTGGTGGTTATACTGAACTACTGGAAGGGGTAGATGCCCATGATCAAGTGGTTATCTCTGGGCAGTTCTTGATCGATTCCGAAAGTGCCCTACGGGAGTCTTTTACCAAGTTGGAGCGTCTAAAGACCCCCCTGAACATGCTTAACCCAACCTCCTCTGAGATGGCCATGATTGACCATCTGGTGGATGCTGCTCTCTATCTGCATGAAGCGCAAGTTGATGGGTATGATATTGAGGCCAAACAGCTCCAACCAGCCCGGGATATTAAGGCGCTCTTATGGCCACGCTTTGGGCAAACCCGCTTGGGGTCGATCTTGGAACAGAGCGATCAGGCCCTGGCCCGGGCCCAACATGCCCGTACGGAAGCGGACCTTCTTCTCGCCCTACACGATTTGGTCACCGCACTACAACCGTGGATTTTTAAAGGCGCTGCACCTCACTATCAGAAAAAAGACCTGCAACTCTTTACCGATACCGCGCAAAAAGTATGGTTGCAACTGGGGCAGGATGCCGACTCCCCTTATGGTTCAGAAAAAGCCCAAGCCACACCCTACCCACCCTCTCCGGTAGCTGGGGCTAACCATGACCCCGCATGAACCAGAAGTACCCAATCTGGGGCATGACCCTACACACTCCTTAATTGCCCGTTTGATTGAGTGGTCCATCAATAACCAGCTTATTGTGGTGATCTGCACACTGGGGTTGGCGGTGGCAGGCCTTTTGGCATTAAAAAGTACACCGCTGGATGCCATTCCTGATCTATCCGATACCCAGGTTATTATCCGAACGGAGTTCCCCGGCCAAGCACCGCAGATTGTGGAAGATCTGGTGACCTACCCACTCTCCACAATCCTGCTGGGGTTACCCAAAACCAGTGCCGTACGTGGTTACTCTATGTTCGGAACCAGCTTTGTCTATGTCATCTTTCAAGATGATGTGGATATGTATTGGGCCCGTAGCCGTGTGGCAGAGGCACTATCGACCGCGCAAAAAGATCTACCCGATACCGCAACCCCACGTATGGGGCCCGATGCCACCGGTGTTGGGTGGGTGTATCAATATGCTTTAACCGATCGGACCGGCCAGCATGATCTGGCCGATCTACGTGCCTTGCAGGATTGGTTTTTAAAGTTTGAGTTAGCCACGGTACCCGGCGTTTCCGAAGTGGCATCGGTCGGGGGGTTTGTTCGGGAGTATCAGGTACGTATTGACCCCAATCGGTTACGGGCCTTTGATGTTCCCTTAAGCCGGGTACGCCAAGCGGTCAAATCTGCCAGTATGGAGGTCGGTGGCCGGGTACTGGAACGGGCTGAAACTGAGCTCATGATCCGCTCGACAGGCTATGTAACCAGCCTGAAAGATCTGGAACAGGTGGTGGTTTATGCCAAAAATGGCCGTCCGGTTCTATTAACCGACGTGGCCCGTGTGGTGGAGGGGCCTGAATTACGCCGGGGTGTGGTGGAGCTCAATGGTGAAGGAGAGGTAGTTGGGGGCATTGTGGTCATGCGCTCGGGCGAAAATGCTTTAAATGTGATCCAGGCCATTCACCACAAACTGGATCAACTCCGCCCTGGTCTCCCTCCTGGGGTAGAGATCCACACCGTTTATGATCGTGCCCCCCTTATTCGGGGAGCGGTAGCGTATCTCAACCACAAACTGCTGGAAGAGGGCTTGGTTGTTGCCCTGGTATGTCTTGTTTTTCTTCTGCATGTCCGTTCTGCGCTGGTTGCCATTATTACCCTGCCACTTGGGGTGTTGGGGGCTTTTACCATTATGGCCAGTCAGGGCATAACAGCGAATATTATGTCTTTAGGGGGAATTGCCATTGCCATTGGCGCCATGGTGGATGCCTCGATTGTCATGGTGGAAAATGCCCATCGTAAACTCAGCGAACTGCCCCAACCACGATCCCCTGCTGTGCGTCGCGAGGCACTGATCCTTGCCGCCAAAGAGGTCGGACCCGGACTCTTTTTTAGTCTATTGATCATTACCGTCTCCTTTTTACCTGTCTTTGCCCTAACCGGTGAGAGTTACAGACTATTTGCACCCCTGGCTTATACCAAAACCTATGCCATGGCCTTTGCTTCCATACTCTCCATCACCATTGTACCCATTTTGATGGTTTGGCTAATCCGGGGGCATATTCTTAAAGAGTTTAGCAACCCTTTAAACCGGCTCTTTGTGGGCCTGTATAAACCCCTTTTGTGGGTCAGTTTAAAACAGCGCTGGTTGACCCTGCTTCTTGCCATAGGCGCTCTAGCCTCTCTTCAGGTTCCCCTTAGTAAACTGGGTTCTGAGTTTATGCCTGCCCTCTATGAGGGTGAGCTGCTCTATATGCCCACGACATTACCCGGGGTCTCTATTGGTAAAGCCAAAGAGGTGTTGGCACAGACCAACCGTTTGATCATGACCGTGCCTGAGATTGAGCGGGTTTTTGGCAAGGTAGGTCGCGCCGATAGTGCAACCGATCCTGCACCAATCTCCATGATTGAGAGCTGGATCAAATTGAAACCTAAAGATCAGTGGCGAGCTGGGTTGGATGTCGAGGGGCTGATTAAAATTCTTGATCAGCGGGTTAAACTACCCGGCTTGGTCAACAGTTGGGGTTACCCCATTAAAATCCGTATGGATATGATCTCTACGGGAATCCGTACACCGGTTGGTATTAAAATATCGGGTCAAGATCTTAAGGAGATTGGCCGCATTGCGCTGGATGTAGAAGCGGCGGTTAAAGAGGTAACAGGCACCCGTAGCGCATTTGCCGACCGGGTTAGTGGGGGTCGATATCTGGAGATTGACCCCAACCGGGAAGAGCTGGCACGGCGCAACATTGATCTGGGCTTGTTTCAATCCATTATCCAGACAGCCTTGGGCGGTATGAAAATCGCCGAGAGTGTGCAAGGTCGTGAACGCTATAATATTCAAATGCGCTACGACCGACCTTTTCGGGAATCGCAACAAGACTTGGCAGAGATCTTGGTCCCAACCCCCATGGGCCAACACATACCTCTAGGAGAACTGGCCACCATTACCTATACCGAAGGGCCGCCTATGATTAAGTCTGAAGACGCACGCCTGACCGGTTGGGTCTTTGTTGATATCAGCGGCCGGGATATCGGGCGTTATGTGGCCCAGGCCCAAGCACATGTTGCCAAAGCGGTCTCCTTACCTGCCGGGTATGCCATTACCTGGTCTGGTCAATATGAACAGATGATCGAGGCGCGTGAGCGGCTTCAGATCGCCATTCCTGCGGCAGCCGCCATTATTCTTGTACTGTTGATGATCCACTTTGGCCGGGTAGACCGCACCATTATGGTCATGACAGCGCTACCCTTTGGCTTGGTGGGTGGTCTATGGGCTGTGCATCTGGCCGGGTTCAATCTATCGGTGGCTGTGGCTGTTGGTTTTATTGCCCTGGGGGGAATTGCGGTAGAGACAGCCGTGGTCATGCTACTCTATATCGACCAGCAGGTTCGGCAAGACCGGCCAACCCACCGAGATACTCTGTTTACCAGCATCATGACCGGTGCTGCCATGCGGGTACGACCTAAATTAATGACTGTCTCTGTCATCATTGCCGGTCTATTACCCATTTTTTTTACCGACGGACCCGGATCCGATGTCATGCGTCGTATTGCACTGCCCATGGTCGGCGGCATGTTGAGCACCACGGTCATGACACTGATTGTGATTCCCGTCCTCTATTTTTTATGGGAAGCCAGACATCTACCTGGCCACGCCCCACAACCCCAACAAGAACATACCCAACACTCTGGAGACACCTGATGCAGAAATCCATTTTTGCCCTGGCTTTCACCGTTTCCCTTTCACTGCTAGCAACACCCGGTTTTGCGGGCTCCCACGAAGGTATGGGGCATAGCATGAACCATAGTGGCCATAAAATGGACCACAGTGGTCACAGCATGCCCATGAAGAGCAATAAAGCAGAAGCCATGGGGCAACTCCATAAGGTCCATGCCCACCATAACATGGTTAATCTAACCCATGATCCTATTCCCGCATTGGGTTGGCCTAAAATGACCATGGACTTAGCTGTCAGTAAAAAGGTGGATTTAAAGCTGTATAAACCCGGTGACCGTGTCCACTTTACGGTGAAAAAAGGCCGGGATAACCAGTTCCGCATTATCAAAATGATGAAGCATTAATAAGATGTGAGGTGAGAAAAGGTGTTCCCATGCGTCCGAACACCTTTTCTCACACACTTACTCCTTTTTGATCCCTATCCATATTTTTTGTATGGTTTGGCTGTTTTCCAAGCCATTTTCAATGCTAATAGTCTTTTTAAAATCTCCAAATTCAAGGTAGAATGGTTTTTCTCTTGTGCGAGATCAAGTAGACCTCGCTTAACTTCTGCATTTTCTCACCAGCTCAATATGAGCTAACCCATGGAAATCATGCAAAAGTCTATCCTTATAACCGTGAGCTGGTTGCTTTCTCTTTTTCTGCTGATCACGACAGCAAGTGCGCAAGAAAAAGGCATGGAGAGCATTACTTTACAGCTAAAATGGAAGCATCAGTTCCAGTTTGCTGGGTACTATGCTGCCATACATAAGGGTTTTTTCCAGGATGAAGGGCTTGACGTTGCCTTGCGTGTTCCCAAAGCCGGGGAAGATCCAGCTCAGTTGGTTGCCACCGGTACTGGTGAGTACGGTATTGGGACATCAGAACTGGTGGTCTCCCGCAATAAAGGCCTACCGGTTGTGGCTTTGGCTGCTGTCTACCAACACTCCCCCTATGCCATTGCTTCGCTGAAATCTTCTTCCATCAAATCGGTTCATGATCTAGCCGGTAAACGAATTATGTTAGAACCCCAGGCTGCTGAAGTCTGGGCCTATATGCGTAATGAGGGCATCCCCACCAGCACCTTACAGCTGGAGGAGCACACCTTTAATACCGAAAGTCTCATTTCCGGTAAGGTGGATGCCATGACCGTTTATGAGACGGATGAACCCTATACGTTAGAGAAAAAAAACATACCCTATAACCTGTTTAGCGCCCGCTCTGCAGGTATCGACTTTTATGGGGATGTGCTGTTTACCACCCAAAATGAGATTGATGAACATCCTGAACGGGTGGCCGCTTTTCTTCGAGCCTCCCGCCGGGGTTGGCACTACGCTCTCAGCCATATCAAAGAGGTTTCTGGCTGGATTTATGAGCACTACAGCCAACGCAAAACCGTGGATCAACTGCTTTTTGAGGCCAAACATGGTATTGCCCTGATCCGCCCAGATTTGGTGGAGTGGGGCTATATGAGCCCTGGCCGGTGGCAACACATTGCGCAGACCTACCATAAACTGGGTATGCTCAGTGATGACTGGTCTTTAAAGGGGTTTATCTATGACCCTAAGCCCCAAACCACCGACTTAAGCCATCTGTACCAGCTATTAAGTATGTCCCTTTTGGCTTTAATTGTCGTGGCCGGTATTGGGGGACGCTTTTATGTACTGAGCAAGCGTCTGCATCTTGAAGTTCAAAAGCGCCAAGAGGCCGAAACACAAGCCCAACAAGCGTTGGAAGAAGAACGTAATTTGCTGGCCATTATGGCCCACGATTTTCGTGGCCCCATCAATCTCATTTCTGCCAGTAGCCAGCTTATTGAAGTAAGCCCATGTGGTACCACCCCCATTGCCACACGGGAGCTGCTAAAAATTAAAGGGGCGATACAGAGCTTGGATACGCTTATTAATAGCTGCCTAACCTGGGATCGTATGGAAGGTGCCTATCAAGGGGATTATGAAGATCTAGAACTTATTCCATTAATCCAAGAGGTTGTTAATAACCATCAAGAAATGGATCCAGATCGCCCTATTGTTACACGCTATCTGGATGAAAACATCCGCATATATGGAAGTCCAACCCTATTGGCCATCGCTTTGGGTAATCTCTTGGACAATGCCAGAAAATATGGTCCTATAGGTGCTCAGATCGAGTTGAAGTTACACCGCGTCACCGATAAAGTGGAGATTCGGGTTGTGGACCATGGGCCAGGTCTACCGCCTGATCAGCTAACACAGGTTTTTAAAAAGTATTACCGTAGTACACCTAAAACATCGGGTAGTGGTAGTGGCATTGGCTTAAATGCAGTACGCCAAATTGCCCAAGCTCACCAGGGAACAGCCCGGGCTGAAGCCGGTTCAGGGGGATGTTTTGTGATTACCCTACCGTTGAAAGAGGAAGAAGTATGAGCTGTATTGCACTGGTAGAAGATGAGATCGCCTTTCGCCAAACGGCACGGGATTTTTTAACCATGCAGGGTCTGCAGGTATTTGAGGCAGACAATGGCGAGCAGTTGAACCAAAGGCTCAATCAATCACCCCCCATTCAGGTGGTTGTTTTGGATGTGAATCTATCCGGCAAAAATGGTTTTGCCATTGCGAGTGACCTGCAAGCACAGCATCCCAATATGGGTATCATCATGCTCACCGGTCGCCACACCACCGAAGATTATCTCACCGGCTTGGCTTCTGGTGCAGATATCTATCTCACGAAACCTGTCGATTTACGTATTTTAGAGGCTAAAATTCAGGCGCTGTTACGTCGTTTGGGTACCAACCAGCCCAATGTGACCCGTTGGACCATCAACACCAGCACCTGGAGCCTGACCACCCCCCATGGTCAGAACATTCCCCTGACATCAACCGAGTTGGCGTTTCTGACCATGTTGGCAGATACCCCGAGCGAACCGGTACCTTACCCCAAGATTGTCTCGATCTTTCAAGAACCTTCTGAAAATGACATACACCGCGCTTCGGTTCTGCTTAACCGGTTACGTCAGAAGGTGATGAAAGAGAGCGGTGAACGCCTACCGGTCAAATCAGCCCGTAGTGTGGGCTACAGCTTTACCGCCGAACTGGCCATGGTATAGCGGTTACCATTCACCTTGGTTTGGCATGCTTAGCCAAGGCTCTTGGGCTGGTAGGGCATCCCCTTTTTGTAGCAGCTCAATACTGATCCCGTCAGGACTGCGGAAAAAGGCCATATGACCGTCCCTGGGTGGACGGTTAATGGTAACCCCACCTTTTTGCATGGTTTCACACACCTCATAGATATCCTCAACCAGCAGGGCCATATGACCAAAATTGCGCCCACCTTGGTACGCTTCAGGGTCCCAATTGTAGGTTAACTCAATCTCTGGAGCCTGCTCCGAGCGTGCTCGGTCAAGATCTTCCGGTGCAGCCAAATAGACCAAGGTAAACCGACCTTTTTCACTCTCCTTACGCCGGGTTTCCACCAACCCCAACAGATCACAATAAAAGTGGCGTGAAGCTTGTAGATCAGCAACCCGGACCATGGTGTGTAAAAAACGCATTTTTCTGCTCCTTAGATAAATCCTTAATGCACCAATGGTAACGCATAATCCATATACCGTATAAGGACCAGCGTGTTGGTACACGCTATTTTAAACGAGACCACGCACCATATTGTTCTTACTTATCTTCCCCACCCTCTATTCAGATATTTTACCAAGAACGGACCTACCCCCATGGTCACGCGACCAGACCATGCTTGAAGAACATATTCATTAAACCCCAAAAATAGCCCTCTTTAGAAAAAGGCACGCTTATGGGAGCTTTCTACGCAGGGGAAAATTCCGAGGTTCAGGGACATATTTGGATGGTATAGAAAGAACAGAGGAGATCAACAGGGGTTAAGATTAGATACACGTATCAGGGACACATTCTAAAGAGATATGAACCACAGCAGAGCAATGAAAAGACCATGAGGCGTTGAGATCAGGTCGTGTCGTACCCAGGTTGATTCACTCATAATCAGCAACCGTTTCCTAGTCCATTTCACCCACACGGGTTGTGGCGCGTGTGCATGGCTATAATGCCCGACACCGGTCCTAGTTGTGGCAAGGAAGGTATGCCGCCTTGGTTGCCGCATAACTTTGCATAAACTCCTGACTATAACGCTTAACAGCCACCCAGTCCTGCCGTTTACAAGCTGCATCCATCTCGGTCGCACACAAGGCAAGCTGGATCGCACCAAAGGTCGCCGCACTGCTCTTAAGCGGGTGTACCTCCCGTGCGATGATCTCCCAGTCCTCATCCTGCAAGCCCTGTTCAATCACTTGTACCCGCATTTGTGCCTCCTCCATAAAGACAGCTAACATGCGTGGTACCAAGGAGATATCAGTCTCTGAGGCAAGCTTGGCCAGCACTGTCTCATCCCGCACTGGGGCCGAGGAGGCCCAATGTTGGTTCTCTTCAATAGGTTCAGGTTGTCGTTCACCCAACAGTGCCATTATACCGTTAAACAGCACGGCACGGTTGATGGGTTTGGTTATGTAATCCTGAGCGCCGGCCTCCAAACATTGCTTCCGTACCTCGGGGTAAGCATTGGCGGTTAACGCAATGATCGGTATCTCCCCCAAGGGTGGCGCCATGGCACGAATCCTCTCCATCGCCGCCCAACCATCCATCTCTGGCATGGCCAAATCCATTAAAATTAAATCATACGGAGCGCGGCTTAGCGCTTCCAAGACCTCTAATCCATTAACTGCAACATCCACATGACACCCCGCACGGCTTAACATAGAGACAGCAACCATTTGATTGGTTGGGCTGTCTTCTGCCAATAAAATCCGTACACCTTGGAGCTGAACTTCTTGTTCTAACGGGTGTGTTTCTGGTTCCTGCTGGGGTGTCTGCGCATGGCCAAACCGTGCCGTAAAGGTAAAACGGCTACCACCCAAAGGGGGGTTCTCCACTCGGATCTCCCCCCCCATAAGATCGACCAAATGGCGACAGATGGCCAAACCCAGTCCACTGCCCCCATACTTACGGGAGTAGGAGGGGTCTAATTGATTAAAGGGTTGAAAGAGCCGTGGTAACTGTTGAGCAGGTATACCGATACCACTATCTTGCACCTCAAATTGTAAGAGCAGGGACTCGGTCCGTTTGGAGAGCAACCTCACCCGCATGGTGACACAACCCTGTTCGGTAAATTTAATGCCATTGCTGACCAGGTTCATCAACACCTGCCGGACACGCCCAGGATCCCCTTGCACCCATTTAGGCAACAGATCACAAGGGGCTACTTCCAGCGTTATACCCTTGGCCGCGGCACGTGGTGCAAACAGATCATGCACACCCCGCAAAATGTGCTCTGGGTTAAACGCACTGTTCTCCAGCTCCAGACGACCCGATTCAATCTTACTAAAATCCAAAATATCATTGAGGAGTGTCAGCATCGATTCCGCTGACTCACGCGCGATCACCAACCAATCCTGCTGCTGGGGGTCCAGCCGACTATCATTTAGTAACCCCAACATGCCTAAAATACCGTTCATTGGGGTACGTACTTCATGACTCATCACAGCCAAAAAGCGGGACTTGGCCATATTGGCAGCTTCCGCTTGCTCCTTGGCTTCAATTAAGGAACGTTCTTGCTCGAGCCGTTCGGATATATCTGCGACCAACCCCACAAAAAGACGATCCCCTTCAAAAACCATTTCGCTCACCGAAAGCTGAATGGGCAGTAAGGTGCCATCTTTACGTTGTGCGGTCACTTGGCGCCCCGCCGTGCCAATAACCCGTGGTGCTGCACCTTCTAAATAGCGTTGCAGATACGCATCATGTTGGGACCGATAAGGCTCCGGCATTAGCATGTTAATTTTTTCACCCACAATCTCAGCCGCGGAATATCCAAAAATACCTTCGGCCGCACGGTTAAAACTCATCACCTTACCGTGGCTATCCATAGTAATGAGACCGTCCATGACGGCATGCATAATGGTGGCTTCCAACTTGGCCATGCGGGAGCTGGATGTTAAAGAATTTTTTAACCTTTGGTAGGTTTGATCCAGCTCACCTGACATCTGATTAAAAGCTTGGGCCGTCAAAGCCAGCTCATCAGAACCCTTAATGGGAATACGGTGATTAAAACTGCCTTGGGCAATAGAACTTGCCGCTTCACGAAAATGGTAGAGTTGACGGGTTAGGTACCCGCCCAAAAGCCAAGAGACCATAACCGCGGCCACCATAGCCAACAGCGCCAGGACAATCCGCTGGTTTTGCGCACTTTTTAGATCTTCAAGAATGGGTTTAATCGATAAACCAAGGTAGACGGTCCCATATCGTACCTGGTTTAAAACAACCGAGTATTGAATATCATAAACAGCATCGGTGGTGGTTGAGAGTGAGACATCAGGCTTTGGCGGGGGCGTTAGGGATGGGCCCGTTTGGTAAAGCGTATGATTATCGACATTTGTAATGACTAAATAGACGAGATTGTTGTTTCTAACAATTTCCGTGGCGATAACCGTTAGGGATGGAATGTTCTGACTAAGAATAGCCTCTTTGGTCGCACTGGCGGTAAGGTTGGCAAGGGTGTGGGCGTGTATGGACAAATTCTTTTGCTGAGACTGGCGCAGATCATCAAGAGATGTACGGACCAAAACCGTTAAAATAAGCGCTTGGATTAAGGCAATGCCTAGGATGATTTTAAGCCGGAACGACATCACTTCCATACCTTTACTCAAACCCAAAACGGTCTGTATGTAGCCGTAAGAATGATCTTTTATGGATGCGTGTAAAAAGCCCCTGAACAGCGTGCGCACATATACAGATGTCTCGTACACACCAAAAAATCAGACCTGATGCTTCACCTGCTTCTGTGAAGGATTAAAGCGCTAATCTCTTTACGTTTAACCCTATCAAGCATAACACATGTGTCTGAGTGGTCTTTATTTTATCATGCGCCGGGAGAAGTGATGCGATCAATCTGGTGGATTAAAGGAAGTGTCGCAGCCACCACCCCTTACGTAGAGGGTGGGGTGATGGCTGGAGGGTATCCACACCAAGAGAGAACCTAGAGGGGTTAATACCGACGCGGATACAAATGCGGATATTCCATGCAAGACCCTACTGAGCAAAACCTCTAAATAAAAGGTCAGGATCTTCCACGGGCCACCCATTGTGCTGACCGGTTTTGTGGTACTAACCTATGTGGTGCGGAAGGAAACAGAAGCTTCATTTTCCGCTTTCCGCTTACCTTCTCTCACTCACAACACATGCCACTGTATGATCTATTAAATTTCAAGGGGATAGCCAAGATCTTATCTCTTGCATAACGCCACAATTGTTGATTTGCAATGCAATTTGCAAATACTTAAATATGTTGACTGGTTTTACACGGGTAAGAAAAATGGTTTTTCTATCACCTTCACTACACTTATCAACTTATATCGTGAGCACAGTGTCATGGCGCGGTCACGAGGTATAGACTGTTCTAATGGGCAGCAACATAAGACCACTCCCCACGGTTGCATCAGGTAACACACCCGCAACCAGGACCTTTTGAATGAAAAAGAACCCATATACACCTGATATTGCGCATATTTTACCAACAGCATAACAGCCAAACCGATATTGGCTACCCTACGCTCATGTAGACGGAGTTTCCTGGGGGGTATAGTGGTTCAAAATCTCTAAGAGCCGCTGTTTTCGAATGGGTTTGGTTAAATGTGCATCACACCCAGCTGCAAAACTGCGCTCTTCATCTTCTTTAAGCGCATGGGCCGTTAATGCAATAATGGGCAGACGATGACCACCGCCCACCTCCTGTTCCCACTGGCGTATACGACGTGTTGCGGTATAGCCATCCACCAGCGGCATCTGAACATCCATTAAAATCAGGTCGAACGGGCCATCGGCTAAGACACACTTTTCAGCTTCTTCACCGTTAACCGCAAAAGTTAAGCGATGGTTGGTGTGGGCAAGATAGGCCTGCATTAACGTTCGGTTATCTTGTGAATCCTCGGCCAATAGAATGTTTAACCCTTTGGATGAGGCCAAATTGCTCTGATCTATGCCATGCTCTGGTTGATCGGGTATAAACCCTGCTATATAAGGAATGGCAATGGCAAAACGGCTCCCTTTGTGGACCTCACTATCCACACGGATTTGCCCACCCATTAACTGGATTAAGCGTTGAGAGATGGTCAAGCCTAAGCCACTTCCCCCAAACTTGCGCGCAATACTGGAATCCGCTTGGGAAAACATATCAAAAATACGTGATAAATGTGCTTTGGGTATACCAACCCCAGTATCAACCACATTCATGCGTAGTTGATCCATCTGCTCATCAATCATTACCTCTACCTGTACAGAACCGGACTCTGTAAACTTAACCGCATTACCCACCAAATTGATCAATACTTGCCGCAGCCTAGGTGCATCACCCAACAGATAGTGCGGTACTTCTGGGGCCATCGTTAAATGGAGCTCCAAACCCTTGGATTCAGCCGAATAACGCATGACCCGGCAGGTTTCCCGTAACAATGCATGAAAATCATAATTTTCTGGTGATAACTCTAAACGTCCAGACTCAATTTTAGTGAGGTCTAAAATGGCATTAATTAAATCCAGCAGGGCCTCACCCGAACTGCGTAAACCCTCTACATATTTTTGTTGTTCATCGGTCAGTGGGGTCTCTAACAACATCTCTGTCATACCAATTACGGTATTCATTGGGGTGCGAATTTCATGAGACATCGTCGCCAGGAACTCGCTCTTGGCTTGACTGGCCTCTTGCGCTTGAAAGGTTGCTTGTTTCAGGGCAACTTCACTCTCTTTTACAGTGCTGATATCCGTTGCCAACCCAACAATCCGCACAACCTTACCCCGCTCAATAATGGGGTAACCACGATCATGGATCCAACGCATTTGGCCATCCGGGCGGATAATCCGATACTCTTGGTCAAACATTTGCCCTAATACAATGGCATCCCCAAAAGCACGCTCTACAGCGGGTTTATCTTCCATATGAATAACTTTAGACCACAGCCCATAATCTTCTATTAAAGCCTCTGAAGGGTAACCCCATACTTTTTCAAAAGCTGGGTTCACATACAAAACTTCATGCCCCTGGGCACTGGTAATCCAAAAAACATCTTCCAACGTTTCTGCCATCTCTCTAAAACGTCGCTCGCTTAACTCTAAACCCAGTTGTGCCTCTTTTATGGAAGTCACATCTTCAAAAACCGCAACCACCTCCCCACTCTCTAACCGGTACACATAGTTTTCAACCCATTGCTGAATACGATCATCTTCATATTGATTAAGGGGAAAATGAACCGGTTCACCGGTGCGCCATACCCGTTTGAGTACATCCAACATTCCCATTTGATCAATACCAGGGAACATTTGAGTAACGGGCTTGCCCAAAACTGCCTCACGGCTTAAATGGGTGAACTCACACCCTGCTTTATTCAAATCACGAAAAATAAAATCTTCACCATCCAGTGTTGCTTCATAAATCGCAACACCGCTACCCATATTATTGAATAGGTTACGGAACTTCTCCTCACTCGCAGCAAGCGCCGCGCGCAGCGCCTCACTTTGGCTAATATCGATCAAGGTACCGCGTACAGTCGGAAAAGTACCATCACTACTGGCCACCCGCTCACACCGATGCAACACGTGTAAAACCTCACCATCCTGTCGCCGAATCCGGTGCTCTAGATGAAACTGCTTCACCCGTTGGTTGGCAAAGTCCTCCAGCATATGTCGTACCTGCCGCTGCTCTTTTTGCGGCACCAGTTCCATAAAGGTCTCAACAGCATTAATGGCCGTTTCAGAGCTTATACCAAGGAGTCGATAGAGCCCTTCTGACCAGACCATTTCACCACTGGTCAAGCTCCAATTCCAACTGCCCATATGTGCAACCATCTGGGCCTCGACCAACGCTTCCTGGCTCTCTCGGATCATCGCCTCCGCCTTGCGGCGACGGGTTAACTCCAGATTAAGCGGTGCAATGGCATAACGGGTAAGCATCCACCAAACGGTAATACCAAAGAGCAGCGTGATCAGACTTGAAACCACTCCCATGAACACCGTTAAGGTACGAATACGCGAAGCGATCAGGCTAAGATCGTGGGTTACTTCCAGGGTTAAGACCAAGCGTTGGTCCACCCATACCTCACTCTTATGGGTAAAAGTTTCTCCCCTGGCGGCACTGCCTTGGTACTGAACCAGGGCAAAACCTGTTGGAGAGAGTGCACGCACCGATATGATTTCTTGGTGCTTAAGACCCCACTCTTCCAACGTACGTTTAATCTGTGCCAGATCCCCCCGAATGGCGGCATCTTGAATGGTTGTACTTAACAAAGAGAGCTGTGTTTTTACACTACGATGCAGATCTTCCTGCATATAGGTGTAGTGTTTAGAGGTGGTCACCCACAGCTGTACCGCCAATAACGCCAGCAGGGCGATGGCAAATAGAATAAGCGGACGTGCATTAAAGACCGTAAGCTGCTCTTGCTTCATTCCACACCCCGCTTAGGTATTGAAATGTTCAAGATGTGCCGCAACCCATCAAAGGCTTTATCCGAAACAACCCCTAACCCTGTAATACCAGGTTTAAGTGCCTTTAATAACTGCGCATCCATGGTTTTTGGCTTTAACAAAGCCAGTGCTTTTTTAACTTCAGCAATGACCTCTTCCGGTAGATTGGAGCGGGCAACAATGACATGGTTGGGTATTGCTGATGATTTTTCTAAAACGCGCAAACCCCAGTGAGCATAACGTTTGTACACACTCTCTTTGGCTGCACCCGCATCGAACAATCCCGTCAAGACACCATAAATAACATTTACATGGTTCTGAACATGTTGGTGACTGGCCAGATCCACCTTACTAACACCCACCTTTTCCAACATATGCAGCGGCACCAGATGGCTCATGGTTGAGTTAACATCACCAAAGGCCATGCGCTTACCCTTTAACTGCTCTAACTTTACGATCGTTGCGGCTTGATAGGTAAAAATCACCCCATGAAAAGTATCTTTTCCTTTAACCCTTAGCTGTGCCAACAGTTTAGGTGGGCCATATTTTTTAACAATTTTGACATAGGGGGATGGACCTAAAAAAGCGATATCAACCAGCTGGTTACCAACATTATCTATATGCTCAGCATAGGTTGATGCCACATGTAAGCGTACCGGCCGCTTCATGATGTGGGTGAGGTGTTTAATCAGAGGTTGAAAACGCTTATGAAGTTCAGTTGCTGGTAAAAAGGGATGGACACCAAACGTAAGAACAGGCTGGGCACGCGCAGGTAGTGTCATGGTTGTAAACAAAATCATGACAAGAAAAAGAGGCAGCAACAAGCGTATGCTTAACATAGACAAGCACTCCGACCGTTCATCAATCCCCCCTTCCAAGACATGTTACGCCACTGAACAGCGAATGAAAAGAATATAGGGGCAGATAAAATTTATATATAAAACAGAGGGGTGTTAAGAAACAATTATACAATTGATGATTTATGCAGGGGGTTCGTTCAACAGCTGTTTCAAACGGATCAGGTCCATCCAACCATCTTTTTTACGGGCTGGTGTCCGCAAATAAAACGCTGGGTGATAAGAGGCCACAACAGGTATCCCGCGCCATGCATTTTGTCTACGACGAATGGCCGCCACACTATCGGTACTACCCAAAAGACTTTGGATGGCAAACCGTCCCAGAGCGAAGATAGCTTTAGGGGCAATGACCTCCAACTGTTGGTGGAGATAGCCTTGGCACAAAGCCACTTCATGGGTTTGCGGATTGCGGTTACCCGGTGGGCGACATTTGATAACATTGGCAATGTAGATATCACTACGCTGAAACCCAACGGCTGAGATCATTTTATCCAACAGATGACCCGCGGCCCCAACAAAAGGCTCACCCAAACGGTCCTCATCGGCACCAGGTGCCTCACCCACAAAAACAACGGGGGCGTGTGGGCTACCAACCCCAGGAACAGCCTGCGTGCGTGTTTGGGCCAGATCACACCGTTCACAACTTTTACAAAACTGGGCAATATGCTCCAGCGCAGCGGCCTTATCATCAGGGAGCTCTAGGGGTTTAGGTACATCCACCTCAACCGGTGTGGTTTTAGTTTTTGCAGGCGGTGGTGCGCCCGACTTACTGGATTGACGCTTTAAAAACGCAGGGGGGTCTTGATCCGGCATCTGTTGCCGGGATGGAGGAGGTACATCTGGTGTGGACGGGTCGGATTGTAGAACAGGTGCCCGCCACGCACGTTTGGGTGGGGCATCCCAGCCATTTTGGATCTGTTCAATTGTGGGTAAATCGCCATGAAGCATAGGTATACCTGAGGCTTCCAAGTACGCCAGAGCTGCGATCCAATCATGTGCGGTGGGATTCATTCAACATTACCGTCCAAGTACGCTTTTTTCTTTGACAATGTAACATCGTTTTGGGTATAAAGCACGCTCCTTGAACAGGGGTAAGGGCGATTAGCTCAGCGGGAGAGCACTGCCTTCACACGGCAGGGGTCACTGGTTCAATCCCAGTATCGCCCACCATTTATTTATGTATTTACAGGCGGTTGGACACGATGTTCAATCGCCTGTTTTGCGTTTATGCCCTAACACGACCCTATCGTAACTTGGGGTCTAAAGTGATGCTTCGATATCCCCTGCCAACGGATCTACTTCAATAGCCTGCATGGCCAGCTGAGTAAGAGGGGTTGTAGGAGTTCATGATCTAAAAAAGGTGTCTGCGCCTTTATAAGGCTAAGACGTTTGAGAGGTTAAATGGAAAAATGATTTTCGACGATTAATCACTGGATCTGTCCTTAAATTCTTGTTTAAAGACCATGTAGATAATCATTAAACATCTCTACTCTCCAAACAAAACACCACAAGCTGAAGAGCTCATGGTGCAAGCTTGATGTTGAGCATGATAGGCACAGGGTTTTAGGCAACGCCTATTCTGGCCATGCGAACTACGCGATTGTGATTACAATCTGGACAGCAGTTGAGCCAAACGTCCGCCCAGTGTTCTAAGCATAAATACAGCTTCCTTTGGATCTTGCTCCACGCTGTTAAGAAATTGTTTGCGGCTCATAACCATCACCTCTAAGTCGGTTGTGGCGAGAACGCTGGCAGTACGCTTTACATCGACCAAAAGCGCAATTTCTCCAAACAGATCCCCAGGTCCTAAATCAGAAAGAACCTCTGCATTTGTATCACCCTGATGTAACGTTACTTGTGCGTGTCCATCCACAATGAAATACGCATACTCTCCCGTATCCCCTTCCTGAATCACAACCTCTCCAGCACTGAAATACTCCCGATAGAAAGATTCCATGAAGTGTACAATCTGCTGCTTGTGTAAAAATTCGATAAAACTGTCCCGCACATCCGCCATCTTCAACATCATGGGTTGAATCGGTACGCCGTGGTGGTTCACGGCATCCACCACCTCACCGATTTTGTGAAAGCCAATTCTCCCCATCGCTTTGGCCAAACGGGGATTAAAGGGACAAAAGACATGGCTCAAATCATGACGGTGGGCCCAATAGTAGGTCAGCATGGTCAAGCCATTGACTACTTTTAACTGCCCCCGGTGATGTGGGTCCACACAGAGTTGGCTTGCGCTACCAACCTTAACAGGTGCTGAGTCAGTTAGGTGGCTGCGGAAATCAAAAAATTCATCGGCAGGTAGCCCCACTATGGGATCATCCAACGACACACGTAAGGTACCAACGACTTCTCCGGTTTCATCCATAGCCATGAATAAACTGGAGGTCCCATAGGCATCAAAACGGTCAATAAAGCAGTGGGCAGGTTGTGGAGGGAAGGGAAACTCCCCTTCAGCAAAGACCCGGTGTCTGAGTTGATAACAAGCATGTAACTCTTCTGGTGTTTCAGCCAGTTTGGTTCGAATACTCATAAGGTTGCCTTTTGCGCATTTATGGGTAAAGCACGACTTAAAACCAAATACTCACCTAAATGCACCACACCGGCAGCATCTTCCTCCAGGTAGCGGGATTTAAGCGTTGCACCATTATCACTCTCCAAAAGATCAAAACCATTCTCGGCTAAGAACGACTCCATTTGAGCTTGTGGCTTATCCCACATTAACCCTTCTCCAGCAAAGCGCAGATACTGTTGAAGTAGCCACCGTGTATTATTTTGGGGGCTACCCATAGGCTCTAGAGCCGAAAACAGCAAATGTATGGGGTGTTGATTCACCTGCCGCAAAAAACCAAGCAGTGCTTGTACAGCAACCTCCGGCAAGTACATCAAGACCCCTTCACAGATAAAAAGGCTCTTCTGTGCAGGGTCATAAAAAGGGGCGCGCTCAAGCACTTTTGGAAGTGGCTCTTTGCCCAGGTCCACCGCCAAAAAGTGGAGATTATCAACCGGTTTATCCACCAACGCGGCTTGTTTCAGCTCGCTGGTATTGGGATGATCGATCTCAATAATAGTGAGATGAGGGTGGGATTGACTGAGACGCCAACCTAACGTGTCAAAACCAGCACCTAAGACCACAATTTGGCTGATTTGTTGGTTCAATAGGGTACGGGTCGTTTGTTCAATATGATGTTTACGCAAGACATAATGACGGGTGATTCCTGGAACCAGTGCATATTCCATGAGCGGCGCGAGCGTACGATATACCACACTATCCAGTTGTTTCAGGCGCTTTTTTCCTTGGGGAATGGATGCCAGAACACGCCGACATGCCTCGCTTTGTTCCGGGGAAACAAGGTGACCATCCTGGCTATAATCCGCACTAAAAAGCAGCCCTTGTATAACGGTAAGCGCCGTGGAGCTCACTTGTGTATCTTTCATGCGTTGTCCCTTGATTGGCTAACGGAAATAGATGTACGGACGCGCAAAGTCCCGAATACCATCATAATACTGGGGGGGTTTACGTGCCAGATCAATCATGGTGTAGAATGGTTGACGACATGCTCAACTCGCGGAGAGCTTTTACAAAAACAGCATGATGCCGATCTCAAACGATCATAACACCTGAACCAGCTAAGAGCGGCCTAAAGAACGCTCTTTTTCTGCTGGAATCCTGTGCAAAACCGAAATTTAAACACACAACTCCTGTTGGGCTCATGCTTTATGCTAGAGCCCGTAGCCGCCCCCTATAGATGGCCAGTGTCACCAAGTAAGTTGGGCCAAACTTATTTAAGGAAGCCGATGCATACTGCTGTGCATATCGTGAAACCCAATAGGCGCTCCATACCACAGCTTAAACGGCCATATGACACTTCTTCTGTTTGGTACTCAGAAGATATCCCACATGTATCACTATCCTGAACTCAGGCGCGCTGTCATTGCCTCAGTACCACTGTGCAGAGAGAATGACTCCGAGAAGAATGGCAACATGTGCAAAACGCATGAAAACAAAGTTCTGTGTGCTTGACCAAAGATAGTTTTGGCTAAAAATCGAGAAGCTTGCACGGTTGAGAATCAGAATTTTTCAGTCTGTGATCCGCAGGCACTCACCACAGCAGGCTATTTAGCCTGTGGATTGGGTGAAGCCCCCTGCAAGGGTGGAGGGGTGTACTGAAGTGTTAGGCGTTAACCGGCATGGGGTTGAATGGCCTTTAGACCTACGGCACCAACCTCCAGACGGGCGAGATCCAGATCATAATAGGCTTGCAGGCGCATCCAATACTCAGCTGAGTTACCAAAAAAATGCCCCAACCGTAGTGCCGTATCTGCAGAAACCGCCCGTTGACCACGGATAATCTGACTAATGCGAATGGGCTGAACCCCAATGGCAACAGCCAATTGGTTTTGGTTGATGCCCAGCTCTTGTAGATAATCCTCTTTCAACACCGTTCCAGGATGAACCGGTGTTATATCTGTATCAAAAACCACGCTATCCATAGCCCTACCCTAAAAGATCTTACCGACCATTGTGGTCCCACCCTTGGGAAACCACCCACCTTAGGAAAAAGCCTATCATATGGCACCACTAACGCAAGGCACCACGCACACAGCGTAAAGATACCATCACCCTAAAAAAGAGGTTAGCCCTCTGTTGGCCGATTCACTTGATCCTGTGAATAGCGCTGAATGGTCGCCAGTAGATCTCTTTTACGTATGGGTTTGCTCATATAGTGGTTACACCCGGCCTGCATAACACGTTGGGCCGTATCCCCCATGGTATCTGCTGTCAGTGCAATAATAACGGTGGGGTCAACTCCCTTATCCAACTCCCACTGGCGGATCTGGTGCGTGGCTTCAATACCATCAAGCCTAGGCATTTGTATATCCATAAGGATAAGGTCAGGTGCTGCATCCTTATATTTTTCTACACCTTGCAGACCATCTTCTGCCATAAGTAACCGATGAGGCTGATCATCCATAAACGCTTGTATCAATAAGCGGTTATCCTGGGCATCATCCACCACAAGAATGGTTAAAGCGGGCTGATCATCCAACGACACACTCACCATCTCTTGGTGCGTTTGGCAGGGTTCAGGTGCTGGTGCCGAAGGCAGGTTTAAGACAAATGCAAAGCAACTCCCCTGCCCTTCCTGGGTTTCTAAAGTGAGCTTACCACCCATCATTTCTACCAGTTTTAAGCAGATGGTTAAGCCTAACCCAGTGCCCCCATGTTGGCGAGCCGTATGGGGCGCACTTTGGGTAAAGGGTTCAAAAATAGCCTTTTGACGTTCTGCCGCAATACCAGGGCCGGTATCCTTAACCTTAAAGTGGATATCAACCTCAGATTGGTGCTCAACCTCTATGGTCACATGGCCTGATTGGGTAAATTTAACGGCATTACCTATTAAATTGAGCAGTACCTGACGTAGACGGGTTGGATCACCAGAAACCCAAGGGGGAATGGCCCCTGTGTACTGCAACTGTAAGCCAATCTCTTTTTTCCTGGCGGCATAATTGAACATCTGCACGGTGTTGGAAACCAGCAGGGAGAGATCAAAAACGGTCTCTTCTAACGTCAGTTTATGGGCCTCAATTTTTGAGATATCCAGAATATCGTTAATTAAAGTAAGCAGCCCCTCACCAGAACGGTTTAGAACCTCTAAATATCCCGCCTGTGTCTCATTTAAAGCGGTTTTTTGCAGCAGCTCCCCCATACCTAAAATGGTATTCATCGGGGTACGGATCTCATGGCTCATGGTGGCCAAAAAGGTACTCTTGGCCTGGTTGGCCGCATCGGCACGCTGTTTGGCTGTAAACAAACTCTGTTCCAGAGCTTTCTGTTCGGTCACATCCTGTGCCATCAATACATAGCCAATGGTCTCACCCTGACCATTGTTGATACCCGCTAAGCGAGAAGCAATGGTACGGGTGCCTGATGAATGCTGCTGCTCGGTAACATAGCGATGTTCCCCATCCTTTTTGACCGCCGCTATGGCTTGATCAAAACGATAGGCAGGAATGTGTTGCTCTAGGTGAATCTCCATAACCGTACGGCCAATAACCTCATCCGCCTGTTTTCCAAACACCTGTTCCGCAACAGGGTTAAAGTATGTAATACGGTATTCCAAATCTGTCGCTGCAATGGCGATTTCGGTAGAGTGCTGAAGAATATTATCAATATAGGTACTCTTCTCTTGCAGAGCCTCTTCGGCCCGGCTGCGTTTAATAATACCCGCCATGGTATTGGCAACCGCTTCAAGAAACTCCTCTTCATCTGCACTACGGGGATGTTCATGTTCCAAGTAGATATTCAACACCCCTAAGCAGTTTTCGCCATCCATAATAGGTGTACAGTAGTGACCATGAGGCTGCATTCCATCATACGAGACCGAGTGTAGATCTTCGTCAGAACGCACAAATACAATCTGCTTTTTCTGCAAGGCCATACCACACGCGCAGGTACCACATATAACCCGATTACAGGTATCGGTCAGCAGCTCCATATCCCGATGCACCTGAAGCACCAACTCCTGCTTGTGCGGATCGGTCAGAAAAATAGCTCCACGGTTTAATGTGGTGATACGAGATTGGGTCAACACAACATCTAAGGCACGCTCCAACATCTCTTTCAGACTCATAGAGGCAACAGCCGCTTCCAAGAGCGCACTAATCACGGCCCGGTCCTGCAATATCTGTTGGTTTTGTTGCGCCTGTAACTCCCGCTGGGTCATATCAAACATAATACCCAGAAGCTCAGTGGGCTCCTCCTGCTCATCCTTAACCACCGTGACGACATCATGAATCCACTTCACTTCACCGGATTGTGTTATACAGCGGTAGTTAAAGCTGTGGTCTTCCCCTTTTTCGGTACTAACTTGACAATAGTTGGTCGCCCAAGCGCGATCGTCAGGATGAATACGCTCTGCCCAACACTGCAAACCTGACCAACTATCTGCAGGATACCCCAAGATCGATTCACTCTCTGGGCTAATATAGGTAAAGCACCCTTTTTTCAGATCATAACGCCAAAAAATAGCCCGAGATAACTCAACCAAAGAGCGGAACATTTGCTCCCGTTGACTCAGCGCCAATTCGGCTTGATAGCGCTCACTGATATCCCGCGCCGCACCAATTAAAAAACGTCGCCTGCCATCCTGATGAAGGTGAGCATTGATCTCGACAGGAAAAGAGCGGCCATCCCGACAGAGTACACGGGTTTTAAACAGTAGATTTTTTTGCTGAGCAAAGCGTCGCATCAACCGCTGCCAAGCTGACAAATTACTGAGCCGTGTCTCCAATTCGTACAGACACTTCTGTCTTAGTTCAGCCAGATCATACCCCAAACGGTCACACGCGGTTTGGTTGGCATCCATAATCCGGCTGGTGTGGTAATCCACCACAAAAATGCTGTCATGGGCCTGATCCAACTGCTTGCGAAACCGCTCTAACCGGCGGTGTTGTTGTTGATGCAACTGAACATGCTGCTGCCAACGACGATAGCCGATCAGTAAGAGAACAGACCCCAGCAACCACACCCCACCATGACTGGTCATCTGTACCTTAAGCGCTTGGGCTTTGGCCTCTTGATAGGGAGCTAACCCAACGTTCACACCCAGTGCTGCCACCGATTGTTGCGTATAGGCGTGGCACTGCTGACAATGGGGTTTCATGGTAATGGGGCGGTAGAGTCGATAATGGAGCTTTCCCTGATAAATCCCCGTTCCTTGTATCTCTTTTTTTCCACCAAACAGGTCGGATAAAGCTTGCAGTTCCCACCCATCTGGGTGGTTTTGACTGTTTAGCGGCTCATTACTGATCATACGAATGTGCAAGGTGTGGTTCTTAAGATCAGGATTGGCCCCCGCTTGAGGCACCGAAAGCATTTGAAAAGCTTGGTTTAAACGTTCTGCTTGCCGACGGTGCTGCGTACGCCCCGAATCACCCTGGTTTTGATGTTCCATGCCATGGTTACGAACCCACTGCAACAACGTATTGGCTGTACGGTAATCAGACTCCACCTTAAGCTGCATCAGCTCATCAACAGAGCGCATCTCTCCATGGGTGTCCCAATACAAAGAGGCACCAAAAACCAGCGTCCATAGCACAAAAGCAGACAGAAAGGTGCGTTGAACCATCCGGTGGTCGTAGCCATGGGTGAACGGTGCATTACCAGACATGCAGGGCCCTTTTAGAAAAGTCAGACTCGGTTTGTAACAGAAAATAATGAGAGATTTTGTGATCTTATGAGATATCTAACCCATACAGAGCGCTGGTCAACCCGTTGAAAATGCCACACAGATAGAACCAGATTTTTATAAGTAACTGAAATATTGAGATTTGATCAATTTCTACAGTAGAAACGCCGGTATATTACGCCAACACAACTATTACGTCCAACAGAACAACTTTATGCCCTCACTATTCTATTATGGACAGTTTTTGTAACGGTAGAATGTTAGGTAAAGTGCATAGATTAAGTGTGTATTTGTTCATCTATTCACTTTTTATGCACTGTATGGATGATCCTCAGATCATTTTCTTTTAAACTGGTTAGGTTTAGGCTTCGTTTTTAATACATTCTTAATCTTATAAGGTTGTGCCATGTCTCTGGATGCTGCTCAACATACCCTGCTGCTGGTTGAAGATAGTGCCTCCATGGCCATGGTCTACCAGGAGTATATTAAAAGTGATCCGAACTGGCAGGTTACGCACTGTACAGATGGTCACAGCACTTTGATCCACCTACACCAACAAATTCCAGATCTCATTTTGCTGGATCTACAACTGCCAGATATGCATGGGTTGGAAATTCTTAAATCCATTCATGAACAGAACCTACCAACACAAGTGGTGATTATTACCGCCCATGGCAGTGTTGATACAGCAGTAGAGGCCACCCGCCTGGGGGCATTTGATTATCTTGAAAAGCCCTTTTCCGCCAACCGCCTGTTGGTAACCATGGGCAATGCCCTGCGGCAGAAAGATCTCTCGCTTGAGGTACAAGCTTATCGAGATAGTTTTGAACGTGATCAATTTCACGGTTTTATTGGTGCTTCCCCCACCATGCAGGGGGTCTATCAAACCATAGAAAATGCAGCCCCAAGTAATGCAACCATCTTTATCACCGGTGAATCCGGTACGGGTAAAGAGGTGTGTGCCGAGGCGATCCATAAAGCCTCATCACGTAAACGCAAACCTTTTGTCCCGGTTAATTGTGCGGCCATTCCAAAAGACCTCATTGAAAGTGAGCTATTTGGTCATGTTAAGGGGGCATTTACCGGTGCTGTTTCAGATCGCCAAGGTGCGGCACAACGCGCCCACCATGGCACACTTTTTTTAGATGAAATTGGTGAATTACCCCTGGATCTACAGAGCAAATTATTACGTTTTCTGCAAACCGGTCATGTACAGAAAGTCGGTGCACAAAAAGGGGAAACGGTGGATGTCCGGATCTTGTGTGCCACCAACCGTGAACCGTGGCGAGAGGTACAAGAAGGGCGTTTTAGGGAAGATCTCTATTACCGTTTAAACGTCATCCCCCTTCACCTTCCCCCTCTTCGCGAGCGGGAACAGGATGTTCTATTATTGGCACACCATCTTTTACGACAATACAATACCGAAGAGAAAAAACAGTTTGAAGGCTACAGCAGTGAGGCTGAACAGTTAATATTGGGCCACAACTGGCCAGGTAATGTACGAGAACTACAAAATATGGTCCGCCATGCTGTCGTGCTCAATGAGGGCACCCAGTTAGAGGCCAGCATGCTGCCCTCTCCGGTTGGTGGAAAAGCGGGTCACCGCACCACAACCACCCAAGCCCCTTCATTGCAAACCGCAACCCACCCACACGATCAGGATGCTATTCTTCCTTTATGGTTGGAGGAAAAACAGATCATTGAACGGGCCTTAAAAAAATGTGGCCATAACATTCCACAGGCTGCCGCAAAACTGGAGATCAACCCTTCAACCATCTATCGGAAAAAACAGCTCTGGAAAAGCAAAGGCGCTGAATAGCCCCCCTCTCCTGATATCTAAACCAACCCTTATACGGTCCAAAACATTGGGATCTTACCGGACAAACAAGCGTAAGCTTATTGGAGCATACCGACATCCCCTGCCTGAGATCCGCTGCTTACAGGGGAGCATACAGATCAGATCATGCGCTGAGTTCACAGTTCACCACAGAACACGGCATTAAATTTGCATTATAAATGATTGTATGGAAACAAGATCTTTTCCGGCCATAACGGAAGGCCGGTCGCAACCTTTAGGATGGATCCATGGCCATGGGTAAACAGATTATCATGCTATTGGGCGCTCTGCTGCTGGTGGGTATCTCCCCTGCAGAGGCCAAACGACCTGATCGCTCTGCCGAACTCATTTTTAAAGATGATTTTGAGCGCACCGAAGTAACCAACGATGACCAGCAATGGTACATGACCCGTATGAACGGTATTGGTTGTGGACGTGTTAGCCCCGCTTACCGATCCCCACAAGATCAAAATCAGGGGATCGCGCAACCCCCTGTGCAGATCCGTGAAGGTCAGCTTTTATTAAGTGAAAGCTCCAGCGGTGCGCCCATTCAATCCTACCGTGTGATCAACCGACCCATTCGGCGTATTGGTTTTGAGTTCACCCCCATGAACGTCATGGGCGGTGTGGATGATCGGGCTTGGATCGGTACACGGATCCAATTTATGGACCGTAATAACATACTGTTAGGTGAGTTGTGGCACTACTTCTTCAACCGCCACTACCAACGCCCAAAAAATACCTCAACCCGCTATGCCGTTGCTGTTAAAGGGCGTTTTGATGGGGTTAAGCGACGTTTGTCCATTGAAGTGGAAGAGCTTATTCGCCGCTATCTTAAAGGGGTGGATCCTGATCAGATCGCCCGTACGCTGGTTATCTTTGAGCTAGGTGCCGGCTGGTGTGGTTCTGAAGTCGCGGGTAGCTTTGATAATGTTGAGATCTTTGCCGGACGCTCTGCAGAGTATACGCTCACCCAGCAGGAGGTCTTGGCCATTGGTCGCTCAGTGACCCCTTCCTACCTTCGGGATCATGCCTATTTTCCTGAAAACTGGATTCGTCGGGTACGGGCCAAATACCAACCCCAGCGGGTCGATAAATGGTTAAATGCCATGGAGACCTATCTACAACAAAATCCTAATGATTTTGTACCGTTAGTAGAACGCATGACGGGGATTACGGACAAACAGATTATTGAAACCAGCTTTGCCGTGCGGGTGTTGTTGGATAATAAGGATCTACCCGGTTTGGATGATCCCATTCAAGGCTCTATGAAACAGCTGGAAGAGGGTATGCCCACCAAGATCGATCTGAATGAGGCCCACCTGAAAAGGCGTCGCCGCTAAACCAGATCTCTTCAATCTGGACCTCTAAAAGAGAGTTATCCCACCGGGTAACTCTCTTTTTTTTGCGGTTGCCACACCCCATCCATACAACCTACCCATTCTCACGGGTCTTGATCCAAACAAGCAGATTTCAAACCCCGCAAAAGATTGTGATCTAGTTTGTCATGCCGTACATGGCGATACATGCGTTAAGGTCATTGGGATATCACGTTTGAGCATGGTAGCGCGCTACAGGTATAGATATGGATATAGTGCTCATACCCAGCCCTTCATACAGCCAAACGCAGCCTATCTCGATACAATCCTTGGGCCTTACACCCAGATATAACCCATACAGACCACAAGATTGGTCTCATCCACACAACAGATCCACAAAGTCTGCTTTTAATCATAAATATTTATTTTTACGCTTAATCCACGGAGAAGGCACAAAAAAAAGCAAGCCAATGGCCTGCTTTTTTTATGCTTACCGGTCGTGTACACCCTTACCGGATAATGCCATCGTCACAATTACTCTCATCCCGCCAGCACGCTTCTTTTAGCACATGTTTAATCTGTTGACGGAACCATACGTGCGAAGGATCTCTCTCTGTACGTGGGTGCCATGCCAAGGCCATGCGCAGTGCAGGGGTTTTAAAGGGTAACTTCTCAACCCTTAAACCCAATGGACGTGCAACCACTTTCGCGGCACCTTCTGGCATAACCGCCATAACATGACTGGAGGCCAACATGGCAGGCAACATTCCAAAAGAGGAGAGCTTGCCAATGATATTGCGCTTTTTACCCATCTCCGCCAGTGTTTCATCCACCACCGTATTATCCATACCACGGGGATAATAGTGAATATGACGGGAGTTGAGGAAGGCATCCATAGTCAGCTCGCCCTCCTCGACACCTGGATGGTTCGGGCAGAAAACCGCCACATACTCCATACTGAACAGACGGTTGAGACAAACCTTTGGTGGTACCCACTGAAAACGGCTGAAGACCAGGTCGACATCCCCCTTCTCCAGATGCGCCACCTCTTCATGCCCCCCCACATCCACCACCCGCACCGTGGATTTAGGAGCAGCCTGGCTCATGTGGTTTACCAAACCTGGCATAAGCATGGCCGATGCATAATCGATCATGCCAATACGGAACAAGTCCGTTGCAAGCATAGGATCAAAACCTTCTTGATTCAATGCCTTACGAACTTCCGAGAGTGCTTGAGCAACCGGAGTGGATAGCTCTAAAGCCCGAGGGGTAGGTTCCATACTGGAGCCCGTTTTGACAAACAGCGGATCATCAAAGAGCTCCCGCAGGCGGCGTAATGTATTACTCATTGCCGCTTGGGTGATCCCCAAAGCACGACCAGCACGGGTCACACCACGCTCGGTCATCAGCGTATCAAACGCCACCAGTAGATTAAGGTCGAACTTATTCAGATTGTGTTTCATGCTCGAACCTGACATGTGATCTTTAGAAAAAAAGTCCTGATGGATGGTTGATTACCGACCATTCGCCGATTTCAATCATCCATTAAGCCCCGACACAAACGCTATTCTCATACTTCTTTATGTCACTCTAGAATTAAGAGATTCTCTCTTTATAAAGAATGACATAAACAAAAACTGACACACATGACCTATAGATAATCTGACAACACAGCCATTTTTATGTTGCGTTATCTAGCATCCACGGATATAAATATCAGCGTTTGTTAATTGATTCCCGCTCATACGGTCCGCTTCGGCTTACCGGTGGGCGGTTCTAAGTTGTTACGGTTGCTCGCAGTAGCCGTAGCGCGACGGATCGGTGGAGCGGCCTCCCCCCCCCTCTGTGCCATGCTCTGCCGGTCCGTTTTTATTTACATCCCCCAGTACTATCCAATTCCGTCAACATATGTAGTACCTGCTCCCGGAACCACTGGTGTGGTGCACTATCCTCAGCCCGATCATGCCACACCATAACCAACTCAAGTGGTGGTGCTTCAAAGGGTAGCGGTTGGGTTTTTAACCCCATAGCTGGTGCGATCACATTGGCGGCGCTACGTGTAACAGCGGCAACCAGATCGGTCTCAGCAACCAGGGTTGGTACCATACCAAAGCTATCTAAACGCACAGCGACGTTACGCTCTTGACCAATGGCCTTAAGACCCAGATCAACCAACGCTTCTTTAACTTTGGGCGGATAGTAGTGGACATGCCGTGCCTGGAGATAATTTTCCAGGGTCAGAGGCTCTTTGATCGTGGGATGTCCAGGACGGTAGAGACAGACAAAAGGAATTTCGCCAACCACCCGTGACTTCAAGCCACCCGGTGCTTGATCCAAACGGCTCAAAACCAGATCCACCTCACCGGACTCCAACATCTCCCCTTGAAAATCCCCGGTATTAATCACTTCCAGGACACAGTTGGGGGCATGCTTCTCCAGATAATCGAGCATGGTCGGAAACACCAACGGAACGGTGTAGTCCACCATACCCACCCGGAAAACATAGTGGGATGAAGAGGGATCAAAACTGTCATTATCCAACGCAACATGAACCAGCTTTAAAGCCGATTCAATCATGCTGGAGAGCTCCATGGCTCGGGGTGTGGGCTCCATCCGGGCACCGGTCTTGATGAATAGAGGATCATCAAAGGCATTGCGCAGACGTCGCAGTGTATTACTCATAGCAGCCTGGGTAATGCCCAAACGACGTCCAGCACGGGTCACCCCACGCTCCGTCATTAGCGCATCAAAGGCTACCAACAGATTAAGGTCGAATTTGTTCAGTCCTTCTTTCACCGAATACCCCACATGGCTGGAATACCCCTGATTCTTTTTTAAAATTTTTCAGATGGACGATTAAACCGTAAGATGGAACAAAGCTTTACAATTATGCTGGTACAAACATCTAGGGTCTGTTTTCTGTCGCTGGAAAACAACCCCACGGCCTGTTTGGTGGTCAGCTAAAAGCAATACCTGTTCTAAAATCCGGTATGTCCTTACTCAAGGGGTCTGCCGGTTTTTTTTTGTCCGAAAGAGGGCGAGAACGTACCGTCACACCCCACATCACCACCTACCCCATTTTTTTCACTTATAAACAGAGTAATTGAAAAAAATGACAGAGGAAAGCATTCCGAACACTTTTATGCTTCTGCATTACCCACCAAAATTCCGGCAGGCGGATCGTATCACAACAGATTCCTGTCGCTTTGGTACCCCTACCAAAGGCATGTTGCCCATAGAATCTTCAGATACCCCATCCCAGAATCTTTATAATGGCAGAAATGGCACGCCGCTACCAGCCAACTTTGTAAAATAGTTACCTTTGCTGCCACATTGTTGCTGTGGAATAGGGTATGAACAACGTGTGATCAACGGCACGAGGAAAGTTGTTGGCGGTAAAACTGGGCACGCTTGGCAACTTTAGCGGCGACTTTAATCAGCCAAGGTTTGCGTTTATAGGTGCCCCGTTCATAGCCGCCATGACCTTCATGGTAGGCAAGGTATTGATTACGGGCATCCCACATGGAGAGATTAAGCCGTTTATGGCTCTGGCGGGCATACCAACCCACAAAATCAACAGAATCGGCAAAATCGGTACGGTCTGCTCCGCGGTTACCGGTTTTCTGTTTATACCAATCCCACGTACTATCGAGCGCTTGAGCATAACCCAATGCAGAAGAAGCGCGCCCCCAGGGTATAACCCATAACAGATGTCGCCTAGGCGGCCGTGCATCGGCACGAAACTTAGACTCCTGGTGGATAATGGCCATCTGCACATGAACGGGCAGTCCCCACTTTTTCTCAGCATGCTCCATCGCCCGCGTCCAACTACGCTGATGTTCAAACACCCCACATGCACGATCAAGATTAGCAGGGGGAAGAGCGCCACACCCAGCCAAGACCAAGACCATTAGCACCATGGACCAACGGGAAAAACGCGAAAACACAGGGGTGTGGGTAGACATAAGCCCTTTAACTTTCAGACCTTAAGGTCGATCTTTTTTTGTGGCCGGACGACTATGGATACCCAAAGTACGTACCCTTACAGGTGGTGGATGCCCCACCACCTGGAACGTAGCCCAGTAGTGAGGGTGGGTCAATCCATCCCGTTGCAGGGCGCGTTGTACCATCTGTAACGCACGTGGTGGGTTCTGCTTACGCACCACCCGATGGTAACGGCTCATAAACCGGTCCACATCCACCCCATCTAACCGCCACATGCCATGTAATAGATGGTCTGCACCAGCATACAACCAACCGCTCTGCATCGCTAAGACACCACGACCCCGGCTGACCCCGTCCCCTTCTGCAATAATACCGGGGAGTAGAACCAACCGTACCGGCCAACTTTGGCTGAGCAACTCTTCCAAATAGAGCTCGCCATCCTCTCCCAAACCGGCATTTAATGTGACAGAACTCTTCCAGGGTCGCTCTTCTTCTAACCGCCAAATGGCATCCAGGTGCAGACGCTCGCTACTGGGGCCATGGCGTTTTAACGCCGCTTCACTGGCACGGGTACCCGTGAGTACACGAACTTCTGTGGGGCGGCGGTCATTACCCTGTTGACTCAAAGCAGCCTGCTTACTCTCAAAAGCCAGCGCCATAATGCGCCGCTCGGATTCGCTCTGGCGACCCTTGCGGGAGAGCACACCGCTACCCTCAACGGCTAATAGATAGCGCTTCCAGATCTTGCCCGGCTGCCTTTGCCAAGCCAAAGCCGTGGCAGAGGGCAACAGATGCAAGGTGTGATGCTTCATGAGCGGACGGTCGGCTTCATCCAACAGAGCAGCCCAGGGCAGGAGCCTAAGTGGGCCGTCGGCCACCAGGGTCACCCGCTGGATATGGCG
This sequence comes from Magnetococcus sp. PR-3, assembly GCF_036689865.1. Taxonomy (NCBI): domain Bacteria; kingdom Pseudomonadati; phylum Pseudomonadota; class Magnetococcia; order Magnetococcales; family Magnetococcaceae; genus Magnetococcus; species Magnetococcus organivorans. The sequence goes on along the minus strand of NZ_JBAHUQ010000006.1, from coordinate 92,437 downwards.
GTCAATTTTTAGGGGTTTCCACAGACGGTCATACAGGGATCGTGCACCAATTTTCCAGCCCTCTTCATCACTGGGCCGTTGGATCAGACGTCGCCAATCTTTGACGGCCTCACCCAACCGCTCCCCATTGAGGGTATAGACACGGGGATCCCCCTTATGCTTGACCACAAACGCCAACAGTGTCTCCTGGAAATGATAGTAGGTGACCGCTCGGCCACCTGGACCTATGCGCTTTTGCAAACGACGCAATGCATCTTCCCCAACCGCACCAACCATGGGGGCTAAATGGGGATACTCTTGCGCTATCTGCTGGCGTAAACGACCAGGTTCCGCTTCAATATCCTTAAAGGCGTTGGGGTCTGTATCAAAACGACGCACCGTCAGCTGCTCTTCGGCTGTCTCCAGCGCATGAATCAGTTCGGCCCCCTTACCGGCACCTTTGATGAAATGACGGTTATAAGCCAGATCAGATACCAAGGTACGCATACGAGCCCGCTCGGCGATTTCAAAGGCCTCGGCGGTACGTCGTTTTTTGAGTAAAAGATTAATCAGATCATGGTAAACCCCGTCATAATCATGGGCATAACCTGTGTGGGCAGTGGCATCACGAATGGAAGCACGCCGGGCTTCGATCCACCCTGCAGCCTGCCTGAGATCCTCCAGCGCGTCATCCAACTTACCTTGTGCCATGGCAATACGGCCACGATCATGCAGTGCCGCCACCATAAGCCCAGGAAAACTCCCCCGGTAGGGATTATCCAGCAGTTGTGTATAGTGGGTAACAGCCCGCTCCGTGGCACCTGTTTCAAACAGAACTTTAGCTAGAATAAACCGCTCTGGTAGGTAGCGGGCTGGCTGATTACGCAGATTATCTTCCTGATTCACCAAATTGGCCGCCTGCATCACCCCCTGAACCGGATTGATAAAGCTGGCTGCTATGAGCAAAAACCCCAGTGGGTGGGTACGATCATAGCTCTCGACCAAGCTACGTGCCCCTTGGTAATCCTTAAGTGCCATTAAAATACGTAAACGGGCCATGGTCTGTTTACGGTGTAGAGCACTGCCCCCTGTTGGGGTACGTAAAGCACTCAGCCGTTTAATGTACAGCCGCGCTTCAGATTCCAGTTCAGAAAAAGCATGTGACAGACCAGCGGCTTGAAGAACATTGGCTTCTATATATGCCCATTCAGAGTTCTTATCTTTTTCATGGCGGTTTTTATAACGTACCTTCTCCAGCAACTCTAAAGCCTGTTTGGCATCATCCATCGCATCGGCATACCGCCCCATGTCGATGCGCATTAAAGAACGCCACGCCATAACCGAGGCTCTCTTCTCCTCCGCTGTGATGGTCGCAGGTGCTTCATTAAAATAGTCCGTGTCCGCTGCCCCCATACGTACCATGTTAAAAAAGCGCTCGGCACAGCTCATAAACTTTTGATAGTTACGAACTTCAAAGTAGGCTTTGCAAAGATCCTGTAACGCTTCATCCCCCACCTCTGCATCATCTTTAGCCGTATAGTTGTTCTCATACCACGTAATGGCTTGATCATAGTGGCGCTTAAGCCGGTATTGACGCATCTCCCAAGCGGGATCTACAGCACAACCCGTTATAACAGCTAATAATGTGAGAAGAATAAACAGGCGTAAACGACCCATGATCCCTCCTGACAGGAATCTAATGTGGTATCTCATCAAGATGATTGGATGGGAATGAGTGTCCGACACTCAGGGTAGTTACCACATACCCAAAAGCGTTTGCCGGCATGTTGCCCTTTCACCACCTTTTTGCGCTGCATGGTACTGCCACACTTATCACAAGTACGTGACGCTGGTTTAGGTTGTGGTGGCAGCGGCGGCAGTTCTTCTTGAGGTTCTGGCAAGGGGGTGCGGGGCAGTGGGGATTCGGGCATAACAGGTTCCACATGGGCCTGGTTCATCCCCTTTTGCCACGCCAATGCGGCCTCGCGTACCGCTTCACTATCCACCCGATCATTCCAGACCTTAACTGGCAACCCTGTCTGCAGTAACTGTTTGACCCGCGCACTATCCTTGTTCAACACAATCAACCCCAAAGGCCGGCCATGTTGACGATCCATAATTAGATAGTCTGGTGATACACCAGAGGTTAAACCAAACAGAATGGCAGGATCTGGGCGGATCAGCAGTTGAAAAGCATCACCTAATAACTCAGAGAGCTCATCGGCCCCTTCTGTTACCTCACTGGGTAAAAAAAACCCACCCTGCTGGACAACATCCGCTGTTTGTTGCCGTGCTGACAGCCACAAAAACAGAATAATCGCGCCCAAAAGCAACAGCACAAAAATGATAAAATACTGCATTTTTTCAGACCCTTCATACCTAGTCTAGACAGGGATTAATTACCTTGGCGTGTCGATGATACCTTGGCCTGCCCAGGGAGAACCCACTACAATGAGCGCAAGCACCGGGCCAAACTTCCCAGGACCTCAACCCATGTTCAATCGCCTACTCCACTATCTTCACCGTCGAAAGAGACCCCAAGAGCCGGTGATCCCATTCTCCCATCTCCAGGAGAACGCTGAACAACGCCGCCACCGCATGCGCCGTACATCTGGCCTGCTGGTCGCTTTGGTGATCCTTTTGGTGGGCTTGGGGCTGGTACTCTGGGTGCTACTGGAACATCTGGTTGCTAACCCACACCTTGCATTAATTGGAGGTGGCATGGTGTTTTTTATCGCCTTGCTCAACGCCTGGTTGATCTATCGGCTTATTCGTGGCACCCCACCTTCTGGTATCGAACGGGGTAAGCTCTCCTTTATACATATGGGTTGGAACTGGGCATGGAACTACTTGGTGATCTCTTTACGGGGGGAGATTGCCTTTGTAGAACCGACCCGTAAGCAGGTCGATGATAACCGTCAAACGGGATTTGCCGGTATTCTCACCAGTGAAATGGTCGCTCTGAATACCGATGAACGTATTGAAGGTGATCATTGGCACGCCTATATGGAAGAGCTCGAACAGGCCGATCACGCATACCACGAATATCAACAAACCCTAGAAGAACAGTTTGAGCAGGAATGGGACGACACCCTTCCCAGGGAAACAGCCCCACCCGAGCCCCCTGAAACCGAGGATACAGAGCCCTCCGCCCCGTCAGAAAATGAACAGGAACAGGAAGAACCGGTCTGGGTCCAACGCCGGGTGTCGGATCTGGAAGCTGAATTAGATGCCAGCCAGCAAGCGTATGATGAGGAGCTGGATGCCGTGTATACCGATAAATCCAGCGCATCCCCCGCACAGCCCAAAACCACACAGCCAGAAGAAGCCCTACCCTCCCCCGAAGAACGGTTACGGGAGTTTTTACCCCAGGATTGGCCCCCCCAGGATGAGACATCCACCAACTGGGATACCCCAGATCAAGCCTCTGACGATGAACAGACTGAGCAGACTTCTCACCCCAATGACTTCTTCAAAAAATCTGATACTTAACTCTTATATAACCCCGTCCCGCCCCCACCTTTTGAGCTCAAAAATTAGACCCCGCTGCTTTAGATATTAGCCTTTACATATATATATCTTAAATTAGATGTTGCCATTATCTAAACTTCACTTTAAATTTAAAAGCGTGTCAATCCTACTGTTTGCGTGGAGAGCTACCATGGAAAGCATTAAAACCATCATTCACATCGATCCTTCACTGGATGCTTCAGCCCAGTCTGTCTGCCTGAATACCATTGGCAATTTTAAGGGTGTTTTAGAAGCAACCTTTGCAGAGACACGTCCTCATCTCTTGCGGGTGGCCTATGATCATGATAGTACCGATGCCAGTACTGTGTTAACCCAGGTACGGGATATGGGTTATCCCGCCCAACTTGTGGATCTGTAATGGAACGATTAAAAATCGGGGATGTTTCCCGAGCGTTGGGGGTGGCCACCAGCGCCCTGCGATATTATGAAAATCAGGGCGTGGTCACCCCGCAGCGTAGTGATGGGGGTACCCGTTTTTATACCACAGAGGATATACAGCGGTTCCAGTCAGCGCTGGATCTGGCTCAGGCCGGTGTACCGATTAAGGTCATTCAACAGTTGGCGACGGTGCGTCATTTGAGTGATACCGGGGATCAGGCCAGCCGTGAAGTAGCCGACCTTATTGCGCCCATGTTGGCGGATGTTCGACAAAAGGCAGCCCTGTTTGCGCGGGTTGAGGCGGATTTGGCCAAGGCCATGGACCAAGTGCAGGCGTGTAAGACCTGCGACGATCCCCCCACCTGCAACAGCTGTCGAAGTTGTGAGATTATTCCCACCCTCATGGGTGATGAAGGGGCAGATGTCTTTAAGGTGATCTGGAACCCCTGCCCACCGCAAAAGATAGAAGAGGTTAATTAACCCTTCGGGTTATTGTCGACAGCCTCTTTACCCGCCTTCAGCGCATCCTCTACGCTGGAGGCATCAGCCTGCTCGCCCTCTTCTTGGGGTTGCTCCCCATGACGCGACATATAGAATGCCTGCCCAAAGATAAACAGGATGGTCAACCCCATCAGACCAAACAGTTTAAAGTTGACCCAAATCTCTTCAGAATAGTTATAGGCCACATAGAGATTTAGGGTTCCTGAAAAGAGCATAAACACGACCCACGCCGCATTAAGCACCCGCCATTTTTCATTGGGCATGGTGATTTGATTATCCAGCATACGCTGCACAAGTACCCGCTTCCCAATGATATGGCTGGCCAGAAAACCGGTGGCCAACAACCATTGCAAGATGGTGGGCTTCCACTTGATAAAGACCGGATCTTGAAAGATCAGAGTCGCCCCACCAAACAAGATCACCATAAGCAACGTAATCCACATCATGGAAGGCACATGACGGTGTTTATACCAGTGGTAGAAGACGTTGAGTATGACCATGACGATTAAAGCGGCGGTGGCACTGAAGATACCATCGGTCTTATACACCACAAAAAAGACCACAATCGCCATTAGATCAAGCAAGAAGCGCATGATTTCAATCCGTTGAAACCTGAAGATCAGGGGGGTTAACTGCTGTAACATACAGCGGAGCTCCCCTCTTTATACACCCAAAGGGATGCACGCTCCAGACAGAGCGTGCAATTATCAGCTGGCTACACCTATTCTTTATGCAGGTTTTTAAACAAAAACATTTGATTAAAAGGTATTTCCTGGGGGCATTTTTGCAGTCTTCAATTTTACCATCACCAGTTGTAGCAGAAACTGGGCAATACCTGCCGCAGCCAGTGGTGCCACCCAGGCATACCCTTTAATAGCCCCCAACCCACAGATCACAAACAGTGCCGCCCGACCTGGGCTACCCAGCTCAATGGCACTGCGTGCTTCGCTACGAAGCGGGGTCTCCAAGCCTGGCCACCACCATAAAGGCAGCAGGTGGGTCAATGCACCCGTAATGAGGGGGAAGAGAAAACCAATAAAGAACAGCGGCAAGGTGTTTTCCGGTGACATCCAACCCAGGGCAATAAACAGGCCCGAGAACATCATGATCACAAACCCTATCACGGCGGCCAGTAGGGGCCAGGTAGCGCCACCGCCATCAAAGATCTTATCCCGGAAGGACCACAGGCTACGCAGCCACGCCACCAAAGGCACCAACCATGCCCCCAACCCAATGAGATAAAAAATTCGGAACCCAGCAGCCCCCAAGGCCAAAGCCACGGTACCAACCAGCGCCCAGGGCCAGTGCTTGTGTAACCGTCGTACGGCATCGGTATCCGCATAACCTGCGGCGGTAGGCAGTAGAACTTGCATGGTACTGACCGCTGTTAGCCCGACAAAACCCATCAGATTTAAATGGAGATGAATGGACCGTAGCGGCACCCAATAGTCGGGCATAAACAGACCCACGGTAATGGCGACCAGACCCAACATAAGGCTAACCAGTGCACCTTCATACCAGCGCAGACCTGGATGGGGGTCCCCCAAACAGTTTTTACGCCGCTTTTGGATCCAGGCAAAGGTACCCACAACCGCCACCATCCCCATGACCGCACCCAACACAGCCCAACGTCGGTCATAACTGAGCGCCGCGATCACGACCACACCTGCCAACAGGCCCAAAAGCGGCCATCCCCAAACCACAGGGGTTGGCTGACTGGAACGGGTCAATGTGGCACTGAAGTAGAGCATATTGGCCAAGATCAACGGTAGAATGGCCGCCCCCAAAATCACATGGCTGCGTGCTTCGGTCGGTAACCACTCTGCCATGGCGGCATAGGCAATTAAACAGGCCAGTGCCACCAACCCCATGGCGGGTAGATAGCGGGCATAGGTGGGTTTGTCCAAGGGTGTCATAGCCATGATCTCATCCATAAAAAAGATAACATGAGGGCAGTTTATCCCCCTTGCTTTAGTACCGCTATGATCTTAATCACCCAGGGTTGGTTCAATGTTTGTGATGCTTTTTCAAATTTCTCAATCACATGGGCCCACGGTACAGCCCCCCCACTTAACATTATAGGGGATTGATTTTTCAAAGGGTTGCTCTCACCATCATCCATAATGAAGTGGCGTAATCCTTGGTCCCTTTGCCACTGCAACAGGTGCTCTACCCGCTGGCGATCATAGGCCAGCTGAAAACGATAAAGCACACCCTCTTGTAACCAGATAAAAAGATCCAGATCCTCACCCTGAAACCACTGCTTCAAGCAACCATCAGCCTCCACAGTTTGTGCAGAGGGTATCTCCCGTAGCTCAGACATGGCAATCAGGCCGGCTTACGATCATGCCAGCGACGCATGGTGATCAGGTACAACAGTGGAATAAGGAACAGGGTAAGCAGGGTCGAGAGCCCCAAGCCCCATACCATGGCAGTGGCAATGGTACCCCACATGACCGAGGTTCCTGCCAGACCGGCGGCCAAAGAAAAAAGCCCGGCAATGGTGGTTAAACTGGTAATGAGAATCGGCACCACCCGGCGACGGCCCGCATAGATAATGGCATGGGTAACACTCATACCACCACGCACCCGGCTGTTGGCTGCAGAGATAAGAACAATGGCTGAATTGACCGCAATTCCCGCCAGGGCCACCACCCCATAAATGGTATACAAGCTCATGGCATGGCCGGTCACCAGCAGACCAAACACAACCCCCGTAAAGGCCATGGGCATAGTGGTTAAGATCATCAGAGGTTGAAAATAACTGCGGAATTGCGCACCCAGGATCATATACATAATCCCGGCCCCAAATAGAAACAGGGTCAGAATATTGGCTTGAGACTCCTCAATATCATCCATCACCCCACTGAAATCCAGATCCACTTCTGGATAGAGAGCCGCATACTTCTCCTGCCAAATTTGGCGGATCTGATCATTGGCCATTTTGGTATTAATTTTGGTCTGGTCCAGCTCTGCTTCAACCGTAATGGCCCGGCGGAAGTTATGATGAAAAATAATATCTACCCCAGGTCCGGTCTCCTGCACCACCAACCGAGCAAGCTCGGTTCGCTCACCCCCAGGGAGAATAATGGGGGTCGCTAAAAATCCAGAGATATCGGTGAAAGGGCGATCTTGAGCTAAAACCCGCAACTCCACCTTTTCTCCACGGTGCTGCATTTCCGACACCACCTCCCCATCCCCCAACAAGCGGATCAAGCGCATGACCTCGCCACTGGTCAAGCCAGCACGGCGGATGGCATCATCATCAGGCTTTAACCGTAATTGTGGTCGTCCTGCGGCATGGGTATCGGTGACATCACTGGTTCCCTCAATCGCCATGACAATGTTTTTGACCTCTTTTACAGCCGGGATCAAACGATCATAGTCACTACCCCTCACCTTAACAGCAATGGGCTTGGTCACCGGTGGACCACCACTTAAGGTTAAAAAAGTGATCGAAAGAGGTCCTGGCACAGAGGTCACCGACTGACGCATACTTTCAATAATTTCATCCACCGGGCGGCGGGCACTTCTATCGGCATTTAGGCTAACAAAGACCTGCCCATAGCGATTGCCCATCATAGGTTTGGTTTCGGTAAACATTTGACCCGCATAACCAAAGACCGAGACCACCTCACCCTCTTTTAAATGTTGGCGGGCCCGTTGTACCACCCGATCTGTAACACCCAACGTTTTATCAAGGCTGGAACCTGGTGGCATTTTAACATTGATGTAGAACAGTGGAATTTTCTCCATAGCAAAAAATTCCATACGTACCCCACCGGTTGCCACAATAAAAATGGCCGCGATAACCGGGATCAACGAGGTGATGAAAAAGAGCCAGGGAATACGAAATACTTTAATCAGTAAACGGGCATACTTGACCCGCAGTTTATGCATTAAATTAGCGCGGATACGCTGGGTACGGCTGGGGTTTTTGAGGTTTACTTTAATAAAGGAGACATGGGCGGGCAGCATCCAGTATGCCTCAACCAAGCTAAAGGCCAGGGCAAGGGTCACCACCATCGGCACCACCTTCATAAACTCCCCTAAGATACCGGGGAGTAACATCAACGGCATAAAGGCAGCCATGGTTGTTAATACCGAAGCTGTAACCGGTGCAAACACCTCTCTTAGTGCATCGATACCTGCATCAATCGCCTCCTGCCCCCGGCGGATACGATCATAAATGCCCTCTACCACCACCACGGCATCATCCACCAACATACCCAGAGCAATCACCACACCTAGCAACACCATGACATTCAGGCTTTCCCCCAGGGCATAGAGCACCATAAAGGTTCCAGCCAGGGTAAAGGGAATGCCCAATCCAATCAGTAGTGCAATGCGTGACCCCAAAAATAACCACGTCGCCAAGACAACAAAAAGCAAGCCTAATAACGCGTTGGAACGCATAACATCCAGCGCCGACCGGATCATATGGGTCTGGTCATCGACCAGTGCCAGGGTTACCCCGGTATGGCTGGTGAGGGTATTGCGTTGATCCACATAATCCCGCACGCGTTGGGTCAGCTTGAGCACATTGGTGTTGGGAGATTTGGTAATGGAGAGCAGAACGCCGGACTTACCATTGAGCTGCACACGATTCTCCGCCTCTGCCCTGGCCCACAACACTTCGGCCAAAGAGCCAAGTGGGATCTCACCAACAGTGCCCTGTACAGGCCAGTTAGAGACCTTTTCTGGAGACCAGCTGGTGCCTTGAACCCTAACAATCCACTGATCTTGGCCAATGGTAACATCACCTGCAGAAAAATCTTGAAAACGGGCCTTCAGGGTGTCGGCTAACTGTGCAGGACGTAGCCCCGCCGCCGCTAAGGCCTGGGCATCAAAACGCACCTGGATCTCTGGCTCTCTTAGCCCTAAATCCATCACCCGACCCACACCATTTAGCCGTTCAATATCCCGTTTAACATGGCGTGCCTGCCGCCGCAGATTCTCGCCACCCCCGCCACCAAAAACCACCACCTGTGAGGTAGGAAAACCATTAGAGCTGGTGATCTCCATAATAAGTGGATCTTCAGCATCAGCCGGCAGTTCGCGTTGTTTGTTACGTACTTCACGGCGTAAATCATTGATACGTTTTTCCAGATCATCCGCATTCATTTCCTCAAAACGTACCAGAATACTGGAAACTGTTTCTAAGGAGTCTGAAACCACAAAACGAACATCATCCAGCTTTTCCAAGGCCTCTTCGATGGGGTCTGTAACCAGTTTCTCCACATCTTCGGCCGCAGCCCCAGGCATAATAGTGGTGATCTGAATCCAGTTAAAATTCATCTCTGGATCCTGCTGTCGGGGCAAGAGCGCGTAGCACAGGCCCCCAATGACCAAGATCACCAAAAAAGTCAAATTGGCAAAAACATGATTTTCTAAAAAACTACGTAACATGAAGCACCTTAAGGCATGACCAAGCATCCAGGCCACTCTCTGACCAGGGATGGAATCTTTTTGGATGAATAGAGTTTAAGCATACGGCATGGGTGCAGCCCCTGCCCAGGACCAACCCCAAGCCCCGCACCATCCTTTTTAAGCTTTTCAACTTAAACATATGAATGATATGCCGCTTTATAGGATGTTACCATTTCGGTCAGACACAAGTGCCAGGAGTAGTACCACGCAAAGCTTTGGGAACATAACATGGGCTACATCTCTCTAAGAGAACAGATCATACACACCCATACATCCATCAACCGATACAGGAAGATCTTGTAGCGATTAGTATTATATGGGTAAGTGTATGTTACTTTTATGGCGCATTGACTTCCTTTTTAGGTCCATTAATTTTAGAATAAACGTTACACACGACACACCGCTGTTACAAAACTTAAGACTTGCGCTTCTTTCGAATCGCTTCTCCCTTTCCAACTGGTAAGAAGGACACGGACGATGAAGATGCCTCTATTTCGTTTTGCGCTGGCTGGCTTAGCCACCTTAGGCATGGTGGTCACCACCACAATAGCCGATGCAGCCCCGAAGTATCGCTGGAAACTGGCCATGACATGGCCCACCAATTTCCCGATTTTTGGGGATGCGGTAAAAAATATGGCGGCCATGGTCAAAGAGATGTCCAATGGCGAAATGGAGATCCGGATCGACTCCAAAAACAAACATAAAGCCCCCTTTGGTATTCTGGACATGGTTAAAGCTGGCCAATACCAGATGGGACATTCGGCCTCCTACTACTGGAAAGGTAAGGATGTCGCTTTTATGCCTTTCACCACCATGCCATTTGGCATGACCGCACCCGAACAGTACGCCTGGTTCTACTACGGGGGTGGTATGGAGCTGATGAAGGGTGTGTATGATAAGCATGGGGTGATCTCGTTCCCCGGTGGTAATACCGGCAACCAGATGGGTGGTTGGTTCCGCAAAGAGATCAATAATCTGGATGACCTACAAGGTCTGAAGATGCGTATTCCCGGCTTTGCCGGTGAAGTACTCTCCAAACTGGGGGTTGTGGTCACTAATATTCCACCAGGTGAGCTGTATACGGGTCTGGATCGTGGCACCATCGATGCCCTGGAGTGGGTTGGGCCCTCTCTTGATCTGAACATGGGCTTCCACAAAATTGCCCCTTATTACTACACCGGTTGGCATGAGCCCGCCACCGAGCTGCAGTTCATGGTCAACAAAAAGAAGTTTGAAGGCCTACCTAAGCATCTACAAAAAATTGTCACCGTTGCCATGCAGTATGCCGCCTATGATATGTACACCCGCTCCTATCATGACTCGGCCATCAACTGGGCAAAGATTCAGAAAGAGTACCCACATATTAAGGTGCGCACCTTCCCAGCTGCTGTGATTGCACAGATGAAGGTTGAAAATGAAAAGCTGTTGACGGAAAAAATGGCCGCCAGCCCAACCTTTAAAAAGATCATTGAATCTCAAAAAGCCTATATGGTTAAGTCCCGCGAATGGACACGGATCTCTGATCATGCCTACCTAAAAGATAATCTGGGCGAATAAGTCACCCAGATCACCCAACGGCTGCCCTCTCTTATCTGGAGAGGGCAGCATACGTGTTGTTCTTCTCTGGAGAAGTACGCCATGCTCACCACACTGGAAAAGTGGTCTGATCGCATCATCGACTGGTTAGGTTATCTCTGTGCGATCATGATGATTTTGACCATGCTCAACGTCTTTTATGACGCCATCATGCGCTACTTTTTCCGTACCGGCTCCATCGCCATGCAGGAGATGGAGTGGCACCTTTTCTCCATGTTGTTCCTTTTTGGTATTGCCTACGCCTTAAGAACCGATGGCCATGTACGGGTGGATTTGATCTATGATCGTCTCTCACCCAAAACCAAGGCGGTGATTAATATCGCAGGAACGGTTCTGTTTCTTTTGCCCCTGGCATACTTGATTATACAAGGCTCTCTTCCCTTTGTGATGGAGGCTTACAATACCGGTGAGATCAGTGGCGATCCTGGCGGTTTAACCCATCGTTGGTTAATCAAAGCAACCATACCCCTGGCATTTGTCTTTTTAATCATTTCAGCCGTCGGTTTTATCATCCGCAACCTCCATGTGTATCGAGGGACAGAGTCCTTAAGCAGCCACTCAGCCAAGGATGATCTGTTGTGATCGCCCAGGCACGGCCAGCCTCTTCTCTTAGAACCATCACCCACTGTGTGATATCTCGTAAAGGTTACCCTATCGGGTACCTTACCGCTTTTGGAGTATCTGCCTCATGATCGGCATCGTCATGTTTGTGGTCGCCCTATTTTTGCTTTTGGTGGGCTTTCCAGTCGCGTTTACTTTTGGTGGTGTCGCGATTTTCTTTGGCTTGTTCGCTGAAGGGCCAGAGATCTTCAATATGATGCCCCATCGTATTTGGTCCATTATGACCAATACGGTGTTGTTGGCGATCCCTCTCTTTATCTTTATGGGGATTGTGCTGCAAAAATCCAAACTGGCAGAGCGCTTATTGGAGTCCATGGGGCTACTGTTTGGGGAAATTCGCGGGGGTATTGCCATCAGTACCGTACTGGTCGGTGCGTTACTGGCGGCTTCAACAGGTGTGGTGGGGGCATCGGTGGTGGCCATGGGGGTCATCTCTCTGCCAGTGATGCTCAAGTATAATTATGACAGCAAAATTGCCTGTGGTTCCATCTGTGCAGCAGGAACCTTGGGACAAATTATCCCCCCCTCCATTGTTTTGATTATTTTGGGTGATGTCTTTCAACAACCGGTTGGCGATCTGTTTAAGGCAGCCTTCTGGCCTGGTGTGACCCTAGTTGGGTTTTATGTGGTCTATATTTTAATTGTGAGCCTGCTCAAACCGGATATTGCCCCTGCCATTAAGGTCGATGAGATTGTCGGCAGTAAGCGAGATCAGGTCAAACAGGCCCTATTTGCCATCATCCCCCCTTTGACACTTATTATTCTGGTGCTTGGGTCTATCTTAACCGGTGTTGCAACCCCAACGGAATCGTCTGCAGTGGGCGGTGTGGGTGCCATTTTGCTGGCTGCTCTCTATCGCCAACTGTCCCTTCAAATGGTTTTTCAGAGTGCCCTGGAGACGGTTAAAATTACCGCGATGGTATTCGCCATTTTGGTCGGAGCAACCGCTTTTTCCATGGTCTTTACCTATACAGGTGGCGATTATCTGGTTGAAGATTTTATGATGCAGCTACCAGGGGAGAAGTGGGGCTTTATCCTGCTCTCTATGTTGGCCATCATGGTTCTGGGTTTCTTTATCGACTTTGTTGAAATTTCCTACATTATTGTCCCCATCCTGGCCCCCATTGCCGAAGGGTTGGGTATTAACCCGATCTGGTATGCCATTTTGGTTGCCATGAACCTGCAAACCAGCTTTCTAACCCCACCCTTTGGCTTTAGTCTGTTTTATCTCAAAGGGGTCGCGCCACCCTCTGTGATCACCACCGATATCTACCGTGGGGTTTTACCCTTTATTATACTCCAGGTTGCTGTATTGGGTATTCTTGTGGCTTTTCCAGGCTTCTTTGGCTTTACCCACTAAGACAACATCTAACAGGTCGGGTTACAGCCCCATTGGCACTAGGATGAGTTGTGCTGCACCGTTGAATGCCTATGTTTAGGGCAACACAACCATGGCATGGCATCCTCCGATAAACGGTATGAAGAAGGTACAACCGGACCTTAAAGGCGCCAAGCTATCGAGGTGTTAACATGCCAGGAGTGGCTCAACAACCCTACCGGTTTGCTCCCGTGCGCTTCTATGTAGGGATGACGTATCATCCATACCTGGGTGATATGCGCGCACTTTAAGATGCATCTCATCATTCCCATTTTGGCTGCTATCTTATAACCCTCTTCAACCCTGGACTTAGCCATGGGGAACGACAAGATTCTTTCCAGGGCGCATCAGATTCTCTAATAACTCTTTTCTATAACTACTAAACGGTAAACACACCGAATATTTCTACATCACACCATCACATCTATACCCAAACAAGCGCCCCACACTCCTTAGCAATCAGGTATCGCCTCTCTACCTTTAAGCCATTACCCGATTGGTAGCCAATAACTCTTAGCTCTAACCAAGGGTACCTGCACTGAAACCAATTCAAAACATTTGTGACAGTCTTCTTGGCTAGGCCAATAGGATCTAAACCATCCGTTTATCAGAAAGTTTCGATATACTAACGCTTCTGTACTGACAAAAATGTCATACCCTGCCTGTAAAGCGTCAACCCCAGGCTAAACACCTCATATAAATATAGATGCTGCCATATATCTGAATAAGAGATACCGATATATGGATCCACTCATGTCAGTAACGGGAATACGCACACAACCCAATGACGACAAATAACACCCTATTCTTTACCAAATATGACAAATAACCATGTTTTCATAACACGCTAGATTGACATTTATGCCATTTTTTCGGAACATAACGGGTCTAAAACCGTTTTTGCTTTAGCCATTTCAATCTTCTCATATTCATCTTTACCGTGTTGTTTGGGCACCCATGTTATTTCCACGTCTATTTTTTGCATCCATCTTGTTGGCTGCCTCTACAACTGCATCTGCTGGTGGATTGGACTTATCAGGCCAATCCGTTACCTTTATGCATAAGACAGGAAGTTTTGCCTCCTACGCTGAAAAATATATTGAGCCACACATAACCGGGCGGGATCTACTAACCGGTGATTCCATTGAAGATGTCCACCAACTGCAAGTTGCCCGGAGTATGGTGTTAAAGGCGCAGCTTAACCCCAAGTGGTCTGTAGGCCTGGTCTACGATAATCCTTATGGGGCCAATGTTAAGTACCAAACAGATGGCACCTATAAGGGTGTAACTGCGCGGGTTAAATCTCGTGCAGTGACAGCTTTGGTGGGTTATGAACCCATTGAAAATCTCAAGCTGACAGCGGGTATAAAACATCAAGTTCTTAAAGGTAATATTGCCCTACCCTACATCAACAGCTTTACCATGCGTATTCCAGAGACAGAGGGTTTAGGCTATGTGGTGGGGGCATCCTATGCTGTGCCAAAGTACGCTTTCCGTGCCTCCATCGACTATCACACCAAGGTAGAGTATGACTTTACCCGCTATGAATCCGGCGGGGCTTTAGCCTGTGCGACCAACACAACCTCGACCACTAAATCCATTTTTCCCGACGCTTTTAACTTTCGCGTTCAATCCGGGGTCATGGACAACACCATGCTTTTTGCCTATGCCCGTTTGGCACAGAATGACCGGATGAAAATACGAGCGGCATGTTTGAATGAAGCCTCTTTAACCAGCTTTAAAGATTCCAAAAACTTCTCTGTCGGTGCGGCCCACCGCTGGACAGAGGATTTTTCCAGCACGCTTGCTTATAGCTGGCAGGGACGAACACAACCATCGGTCTCCTCTTCACCCTTAACCCCAACCAATGGCAAAAAGACGGCTTCGCTGAATTTACGTTATGTCTATAAGAACCTGGAACTCTCTGGTTCTCTTAGCCGGGTCTATTTGGGGGATGACGTAGCCGGTAGCGGTGCCGTGTATGTGGCCACCTTTAAGAACAACACAGCTTGGATCGGTGGATTAAAGGTTAAAGTTAACTTTTAGGGAACATGGAAACGTGAACCGAGCTTTGCTTCGCCAGTGACCAGAGCAGTGCACAAAAACAATACGGCTTTCTACCTACCACGGTCTTACGTGCGATAAGGGACGAATACCAAAAAAAAGCGACGATCACACGGTGTGATCGTCGCTTTTTTTATCTCAACCCCCATCACAAAGTGGGGGTTTGTATTATTCGACCTCGACCTTCACTTTATCCCCCTCTTGCACATTATGGCGTCCTTTGACCACCACAGGCATATCCGGCGTAAACAGTGCAGGTAGTCGAGCTCGGCGTCCTTCGCGCGCATGGGGTAAGGGAATAAAGTGGGCGACTTGATCATCATCTACAATAAACAACCCTAACTTGGTATCCCGGCGTACCAACAAGCCAGGTTCAACCCAACCTCGATTATCGGTCCAGATTAAGCGACCTGCTGTGCCTGGTGGCGGTTTGATACCCCCAAACCGGAACCGAGCACGCACTGAGCGGCTCGCCTCATCTTGAATCGGCAGAACCGTGGACAATTTCACCACGGCACGCCCACCGGCATGTTCAAAGATCCAACTGGTTGCCATTTTGGTGGACTTTAAACGCTCTGGAGAGATCCGTGCCTCGAGCATAACCCGTACAGGATCTACCAATTGAAAAAGGGGTGTCCCCGGTTCAGCCCACGCACCGATCTGCGCACGGCGGGCAACAACTACGCCAGAAAAAGGTGCTTTAACCACCCCTTTTTCCATATATTTGGCCGTATGCTCTACCGCAACTTTAGCTTCTTGAATTCGGGCTTTAAGGGTACGTTTTTCAGAGCGACGTCGATCAAGGATCTCTTCTGTAGACTGACCTTTTTTGATCAACTTCTCCACACGCTCCAGCTGCTGGTCCGCCAGTGGAAGCTGACTTTTAAGCACATTAAGCGCCCCGAGCGCCCGTTTATGTTCCAGACCCTGGGCCCAGGTATCCTGCCGTGATAACACAGCCCCCCAGGCCACCCGATCACCGGTTTCAGCATGCAGCTCTAAAATGGGGGCACTGACCTGGGCCGTCACCCAGACATCGCGCAAGCCCACCACAGTCGCGGGGGCCTCCTCCCTGGGTTTGACCAGTAGATCGCGTACGGGTTTAACCGTCACCACCTGACTGGACTGTGCGGCTGCTTTTGAGACAGGACTCTCTACCTTCTCATCCGCATGCACCGCAGGTATGACCCATAACAGCAGCATTAACCCACTAAGAGGTATTCTTTTTAAACCACGTATATTGATCATAAAAATCCACCATGGCACAAAAAAGGGTTGGACGATGGGCCAACCCTTTTTTTGATCCTATGCGACTGAGTGTCTTGACCTATAAGTCATCACTACCGCCACCCGACCCAAACATACCGGGTAGACCAGGACGCATCCCCTCCAGGAACTGCTGAACAATGGAGTCCTCAATAATTTCCGGTCGCAGCCCCTCTAAATCGGATCGGCTGATCCCCCCTTTGCCATTAATGATATCTTTGGCCACCGCATAAAAGCGACCTTCACCAAAGTTATGGCCCAAAACCGCAGCATAGTTACGGGCTTCGCTGTTCAAACCCAATTTCATCGCGCTTAGGATCATGGTGAACAGCGCTTCTTCGGTCTGCAGGCTATCACGGAAGGTGGGGTTATCAATAATTTCGTTAAACCGCTTCATGGCCGCAATATACTCACCACGGTCAAAGTAATAGCGTCCAACCACCACTTCTTGTTGCGCCATACGGTTACGACAGAAATCCAACATTTTTTTCGCTTCCCACGCATAGTCAGACTCTGGGAAACGGTTGATCACTTCACGGAAGGCTGTTGCAGCCTCTTTGGTACGGGCCTGATCTCGATAGGCATCCTTAATCTGCTTATAGTGGGCTAAGCCGATCATGTAAAACGCATAGGAGACCTCAGGATGCCGAGGATGCAATCGGATAAAGCGTTTGGCATGGCCCACCGCCTCATCAAACTCTTCCTTCTTGTACTCAACAAAAATCAGATTGAGCTGCGCCCGTACCGCCCAAGGGGAAAACGGGTGCTTTTGATCCAGATCCGTAAAGATGACGCTGGCCTGTTTAAACCGTTCACCTTGCAGATGATTTAATGCCATGCGGTACATCACCTCAGGTGCATACTCCTTGGTAACTTTTTTGTCTCCGCTACCACTGCAACCCGCCAGCAGCAAAGCCAACATGACCAACATCCATAACCGTTTCATCGTCTGCATCTCTCAATCTGTTACAACACCTACCCTAACGGGCGGAAAAAATCTGTTTAGCTGCCTGCTGACCACTGAGCACCGCCCCCTCAATGGTGGCAGGTAGATGCGTGTTGGTCCAATCCCCAGCCAAATAGAGATTGGGCCAGGGTGTGGTCGGGCCAGGACGTTGCTGATTGACCCCTGGCCAACTGGCAAATGTCGCCCGGTGGGTTTTAATAACCCGTGCACGGGGTTTGATCCCGCTTAATGAAACCCGCTGCTGCTGAGATATCGGCTGGTACTGTGCCATGACCTCTTCATGCACGGTATCGATCAAGCGTTGCGTATCCCAAGAAACTTCCCGGTAAGCGGCGCTAATGGCTGCACTGATACGCTGCTGCCCCCCCTCAACCGGCCATTGGCATAACCACTGGCTGACTGAACCCGGCAAACCCACCATGGGGGCTGACTGTTGCATGGGTTGCCCATAATCCAGATGTACCGCCACAATGGGCGATGCCGACCATCCTGTCCACCCCTGCTCTTCTACCCACTGGGGTAAAATACGGCCTAGGGACCAGACAGGTAGTGCCATGACCACCGGTAGTGCCTGAGGTAAAACCCAACGTACAGGCTTCCCTTCACTATGCAAAATCAACGCCGTGATGGCGCTTTCTCCCTGTTCAACCGCTTTCAATCGCACCCCTGTGCGGATGATACCACCGTGCTGTTCAATCCACCTTTTAGCGGGATCGATGAGTAAAGCATTGAGATCGTGTTGAGGATAGAGGGGATGTGCATGGGCAATGTTAAAAAGAAACAGCCTTTTAAGCACCGTCGCAAACAGTGTGGCATCGGCACTACCCGGTCCTTCATTCAGGGTCGCCAGACAAAGCGGTTCCCACAGACGCTCAAACAATGCCGGTGGGGAGCCCGCCCGCTGCAGCCACTGGGTGACCGTAGCCTCTGCCCCACCCCGAAAGTGGCTGTGTACAACCCCACCCACCAACCCTTTTAAACGCCACAGATCTTTGGCTTCAATCTCTGGTAACTGTGCCAACCCCTGCAACAGTTTCCAAGCAGCCCACCCCTGCCCTAATTCCAGCGCATGGTGACCCAGTTTATGGGTATAAAAATGGTAACGCTTATCCCTGAGCAGCCCACCATCCACACCCAACTGTTGCAACCACGCCAGTGTTTGCTGATAGGCACCAACCAGCAAATGGGGACCATTATCCAGATAACAGCCCCACTCACGATCCCAATGGCTGGCAGCCCGCCCACCCAAGCGCGGTGCCGACTCTAACAACAGAGGGCGCTTGCCACGTTTGATGGCTTCACTGGCACAGGAGAGACCCGCCAGACCTCCACCAATGATCACCAAATCAAAGGCGCCTTCCGCATGCCAACCGGTCATAACCCACCTAGAATAGGGTAAGGAACCGCTAAAAAACACAGGAGCATGCTGAGACCAACCTGAGAGAAAACCACACTTGGCACCCACGGTTTAGCACACGCTGTTTCATCAGGCTGTTGCGAGAATACCAGCGAGAAGATCACCTGCCGACAGGATCGTTGTGGCGATAACCAACCACCAGAGCGGTTCACCACCAACCCCGGTTTGCAGGGTACTAAACCATACGCATGATCGGTAAAGAAGGAGGGTTTCATCACGCCAACACCCATCATTCAGTCACCCCATTGAGAGATAACTGACGGCCATTAAAGCGCATCATAAGCTCTAAAAAGTCCTGACTGACTGGCCAACCAGCACCGTAGGCAGAGCCAGATCTTATGGGATTTAGTCAATTTTGCCGCTTGCTGATCCACCCGGTATCCCGCAAGACGCATACGCCGTAACCGGGCGTGGTAGACTGCCCCCATGGCCCGTGCTGCGGTGAGATGGGGAAACAGCTCAGCATCCAACAGTTCCCGTGCCTGCTGAAAGTGGTTTTCAATCCGTTCATCCATTTCCGCCAGGGCACCCACCAACCCCTCTTGCCACACTCCCGCCAGAAGCTGCTGAGGATCGACCCCATGCTGATCCAACAAACAGTGCGGAAGATAGATACGCCCCATCTGACTATCTTCAAACACATCACGCATAATATTGGTCAACTGCAAGGCCATACCCAAATGATGGGCAAATTGATCCGCTTTAGCCCCCTGCACACCAAAGACCGGCAAGGCAGCCAACCCCACAGAGACAGAAACCTTGTAACAGTAGGCCTCTAAAGCATCCCAATCCGCATAGGGTTGGGGCTCCAGATCCATCGTCATGCCCTCTAAAATTTCAATAAATGGTTCAGGTTGCCACCCAAACTGATCTTTCAACTGCGCCATCGCCACCGCAACGGGGTGACGGGGTTGACCTGCAAAGACCTGGGCAATCTCCTGATGCCACCACATCAACTTCATCTGCGCAGCTCGGGGATCTAACTGCCGATCCACAATATCATCCACCTCTCGGCAGAAGGCATAAAGGGCAAAGAGACCCCGGCGTTTGCTATCCTTTAAAAGCCGCATGGGCCAATAAAATGAGCTCCCACTACGCTTAACCCGATCTTGGCAAAACTGATCTGGCGTCATCGACACACCCGCCCCAGGCCCCGCAGCAAACAGCCCATTTTTTCGCGTTTATCCAAAGATGGCCGTTCACGTAACGTATTCCCCCCCATCTGCTCCACACGCTCCAATACCGCCATACCCCCTGCCCAGGTCGCCCCCAGCTCCAGATTAAGTGGCCAAGAGACCTGTGTCAGCAAGGGTTCACCCTTCAGATAGAGATCCCGCGTTAAAGAGATCATATGCATCATTAAATCCGCTGCTGCGGCCGAAAAACGGCGCTGGCGTATATCCGACTCCCGCACACCAAAACGTGCCATCTCCTGCCTTGGTAGGTAGAGCGGTCGACCATTCCAAGGATCTTCACCCAGATCCTGCCAATGGTTGGTGAGCTGTAAGGCTGTACAGATCGCATCGGAATAACGCATAAACTGCGGATCCCGATAACCTGCTAACAGAAGAACAATACGCCCGACAGGGTTGGCCGAGTAACGGCAATATTCCAGTAATTCATCGGTGGTATCGTAATGTTTACAGGTGATATCCATGCGAAAAGCCATCAATAGATCCCGTAGTGGATCAATCGGCAGCTGCATGGTACTTAGCGTGTAGGCCAAAGCTCTAAAAATGGGGTGATCGGCCTGCCCTTGCTCAGCAGCTTCCAGGCGCCGTTGCCAATCATCCAATTTTTGCAGCTTCTCCTCAGAACTCCCCTCACTGCTGTCGGCAAAATCATCCGCCAACCGTGCATAGGCATAGACCGCATGGATATGGGGCCGCAAACGAGCGGGTGCCAACAACGAACCCACAGGAAAATTTTCGCTATTGGCCCGTACAACCCGTTGGCAGTAGGCAAAATCCTTAACCAAATGGTCAGGAATAGCTGGACCTGAAAACCAGGACATAAATACCCTTTAGGAGGCTGTAGGATTAGGCGCAACAGGTGTAGGATCGGCCTGGACGACACAGTTCCGTCCACCCTCTTTGGCTTTGTACAGGGCCAGATCAGCTCGGTGCACAAACGTTTCGTTACTCTGATCCCGGCTATCGCCATCATCAAGCTGGGCAACACCAAAGCTGGCACTGATGCTGAGACTATCCCCTTTAAGTTTAAAGCGCATCGCCGCAACGTTCAGACGAATCTGCTCGGCTTTTTCCAAGGCACGCTCCAAAGAGGTCTCAGGCAACAGAGCCATAAACTCCTCCCCCCCGTAACGGGCCAGCGTATCAGACTCCCGAAGTAGGGCCTGGGCATGGTTGGCCACCTCTTTGAGTACCCGGTCTCCGACGGGGTGACCGTAGGTATCGTTCACCTTTTTGAAAAAATCCAGATCAATGATCACCAGACTTAACGGCTCCCCATGGCGGCGGGCACGTGCGGTTTCCCGGGTTAAGGCTTGGAACAGTGCACGGCGGTTTGCTACCTGGGTCAACGGATCGGTCAAGCTCTCTTCTTTAGCTTTTTTCAGATCTACCTGGGCCTGGTGCAACTCCTTACGGGTCTTATCCAGTTGGGTTTGGCTCTCATGTAGGGAGGACTCCAGCCCCTGTGTCTGCTGACGTAAGGCTTCGGCTTCGGTAATCAAAGCACCCCGTAAACTCTCCAGATCCCCCAGCTTGGTGGTGGCGCGGATACGGTTTAGGGAGTTATCCAACCGCCCTGTCGCGCCACTGGCATCATTACGCATGATCCGCATACGTTCGGCCATTTCCGCAATCAAATCCACCAGTGCCTGACGGCTCTCCTCCCAACGTTCAAAGCTGGAGGTACCCGCTTCACGAATTTGACTACAGAACCCGCCCAAACGCTCCCAATAACCGGGTGGCAGGGCTGTGGACTGTTCAATGAGCGTTTCACTCTGCTCTTCTGCCCATTTTTCACCACGGGTCAGCGTACGCACAGCTTGTAGAATATCTGGTAACCAACGAATGGCCACATGCATCCGGTCACTTTGCCGGGTGCTTAATTTACCCAAGCCGTTGATCAAGGATTTCAGCTCATCCAGTAACGGTTCCGGTTCCCGTTTAAGCTTGCCATCTTTCAGGTCCTCAACCATGCGGTCAACCCGTGACTGCATTTCAGCATCACCCAAATAGGCAGGTTTAAAACCGTTGATCAGTCCACTGACCAGTAGACGAATGGCAGGATCTTTAAGAGGATCAGGCCCCATGGCTTCGCGAAAGGCCCAATCACGCAATACTTTGCGGGCGCCATCCCGATCTTCATGTTTGGCTTCAATAAAATCCAACGCATAGTTGATATCTTCCGGTAACGCGTCACTAACCGGTTTTTTCTTTCTGCCAAAAATCATGGCCCATCCCAATCCATAAGCTGTTCACGGGTTACCGCAAAAACACCACTGGCATCAAAATGAAACTGCAACCAGTGCACCGGTAGGTCCGGCCAACGCTGCTGCATGATCTCCTGGGTATCATCCCCAACCTCGCACAGTAAGATACCACCCGGGTTTAGATGATCGGGAGCTTGCTGCAGCATGGGGATCACCAAATCTAAACCATCCCCCCCTGCCTCCAGCGCCACCTTGGGCTCCTGGTAGTACTCTTTATCCAGAGCCTCATACACTTCGGTGGGTACATAAGGTGGGTTGGTTAGAATTAAATCGTAACACTCCCCCTGAAGATTTTCGAATAGATTTGACGGGACCAAACGTACCCGATCACCCACCCCATGCCGCTTGACATTCTCTTTGGCCACCGCCAGTGCATCGGTTGAAAGATCCGAGGCATCCACCTGTAAATCCAGATGGTGCAACGCCGCAGTAATGGCCAGACAACCACTGCCAGTGCACAAATCTAAAACCCGCTTAAGGGGGCGCGCACCTTCCATGAGGGCCGGTAGGCCATCCACATCATCCAACACATTCTCAATACGGGAACGGGGAATCAGCACCCGCTCATCGACCATAAAACGGTACCCTGCAAACCAAGCCTCCCCAGTAATGTAGTTCACCGGTTTACGGGCAACAATACGCTGCTCGAGCATGGCATCCATATAGTTACCTTGCTCGGGGCTTACCGTACGGGTTTTATTTTTCTCTAACTGCTCTAAATCCATACCCATGGCATGGCACAGCAGATACTCCGCCTCCCAGACCGGCTCCTGCAAGCCGTTGTCATACCCCAGCTTGGCTTGCTTAAGTCGGCTAATACTTTTACGCAACCAACCATCCACTGTTTGGGCAGGGTTGGCCCGCTTTTGGACCGTTTGGGCATCCCGACTATAGGCAGAGTGCCCACGCTTACCTGCTTTTTTTGGCCGTCCTTGAGACTTCTTGGCCCGATTTTTGTAATCACCCGACATAGGTCACCTTTCCAGGCCCGGTTTTCCTGTTGGCAACGGGTAAAACCCCCGTTAGGTCCCAAGAATGGGTGTACCAACTAAAAAATAGGTTTCGTGTGCAACGTCCAAGAAAAACGCAACAAACCCACAAGACCGCTTGTTAGGGGACGGTGGGTGGCGTACTCTGGTGTTGGATTTTTGACGGGGCGTTAAGATCCCAAAGCTCCACACCCTGGCGTCAAAAAATAGACGTCGGTTTTCTGACATGCACCCGTTTCTGGTGGCTCCACTCATGGGGAGACCACTAAATAAGATGCTGATAATTAAGATATAATTCTACGCATCTTAGGGAGTTTTTTTCGCAATGCGAATCTCGGCACACGTCACGGACCGAGTGGATCTGCGGGCAGTGTACACCATATTGGTGTGCCATGCGCAGCCCCTTTACCCGTTACGTTCAGTACGTCGTTATCGCACCGTCCAAGGATGGACGGTTCATCGATTTGACCCAGCCGCTGGTTCATAGCCACGGCATAGGAGGGGACGTGAACGGTATTATTGGTAACGCACCGGCAATGCGTAAACTGTTCAAGCTCATCGAGCGGGTAGCCGCTGCAGATTCTACCGTACTTATTCATGGTGAGAGTGGCACCGGCAAGGAGCTGATCTGCCGTGCTATCCACAACACCTCTCCACGCCACAACGGCCCCCTTGTTGCGGTCAACTGTGGTGCCATTCCCGAAGATTTGCTGGAATCAGAACTCTTTGGTCATGCCAAAGGCTCCTTTACCGGTGCGGTACGGGATCGTCCTGGTAAATTTGTAACCGCTAACGGCGGCACCATTTTTCTGGATGAAATTGGGGATATGTCCCCAAAACTCCAAGTTAAAATGTTGCGGGTTCTGCAAGAGCGCACCGTGGAACCTGTGGGTGCCTTAAAAACCCTAGAAGTCAACGTTCGGGTGATTGCTGCCACCCATAAAAATTTGGCCAAAGAGGTAGAAGAAGGGCGTTTTCGTGAAGACCTTTTCTACCGTTTAAATGTGGTGCCCATTCAGGTCCCTGCCCTACGTGAGCGACTGGATGATATCCCTCTTCTGGTGGAACACTTTATGGAAAAGTGCGCCGCACGCAGCAACTGTCCAGCGGTCAATATTGGCCCCCAGGTTATGGAAATTTTTCAGCGCTATAGCTGGAAGGGCAATGTCCGTGAACTAGAGAACCTGATGGAACGCCTACTGGTCCTGGCTGATGAAGAGGTCATTTTTGATGACCTGCCTGAGATTATGCTGGATGCCAGTAACCATACTGAACCGGTAGAAACCGAAGATCGTGTGCCAGTCCAGGCCTTTAAAGTGGCCTATGATAACGATGGCGTAACCGACTTCAACCGTGAAGTTGAACAGTATGAGAACCATCTTATTCTTGGGGCACTAAACCGCACAGGTTGGAACAAGAACAAAGCGGCCCAACTGTTGAAGCTTAACCGCACAACATTGGTAGAAAAGATTAAGAAAAAGGGCCTGGAAGAGGATAAACAGAGCGAGCAACGGAGCGGTTAATGGACGCCCAACTTCATACATTGGCCAAAAAATGGTCCCTGTTGCTGCTGCTGGTGATGACACTGGTGATCCCTGCACAGGGATGGGCGTTTTCCACCGAGCTGCAGCACGATCGCTCCCCCACGGGTAAAGGGGACGCGCTGAGCTTTGCGCTGCCTGCTAATGACAAACTGCCCACCTGGGAACTGATCCGGCCTAAAATTTTGCGCCTAAAGGTACCCAACCTACTGGCCCTGCCCCACACCCGTATCGACCCCAAAACCACCCGCTATATCCGCAATATCATTGTGGAGGAGATTGCAGGGGAGTTGGGCCTATATGTGACATTGGAGCTTAAAGTTCCCTTTTTGACCTTCCGTCATCAGGTAACCGAGGCCAAACGGCGGCGCCCATCTCGCTATATTCTCTATATTGAACCCACACCAATGCCCAACCCCAAGGATACTACCCGTATCCGTGGTGCCCGTATTCTGCCTGGCGCAGAAGGCACCTTGGTGGTGATTGATCATGCGGGTACCGCTGAGATTAAATCCCAAAAGGTTGACCATGGAGAGCACTCCCTGCGACTGCAGTGGCAAGGGGCCACCATGGATAAGTTTTGGATTCCCCCTATGCCTGCAGGCTTGGTCACAGGGATCCACACTTATGCCTTCCGCAACGATCTGTTGGAGATGGAAATTGCGTTCCATCCCCGAACCGGCAGTGTACAGGTACACCAAAACCCAAAGAGCGGCACCCTCATTGTGGAGCTACGTACCCACAATATGAAGGATGTTAAACGCAAGCGGGATATCGATACCATCCTAACCAACCGTTTGCAGGCCGCGACCGAAGGGTTACCCCTACCGCTCAACCGTATTACCCCCATCTTTAAGCCCTCACCAGATGTGGAGGTATTGGCAGAGCAGGAGGTCAGCGAAGAGTACTTTATGAACAATGCTCTGGCCGCTGAAAAAGACCATCAATATGGTAAAGCCCGTGGTTATCTAGATGCCTTGTTGCGGACATTCCCCAACTCACAGAACCGTGAACAGTTGGCTTTTTATAAAGTCGACCTGGGCAAAAAGATGCAGTGGGAGAAAGCAGGCTGGTTGCTGGAGGAGTTGACCGGGGCACTGAACAGTTACCCCAACCACTACCGTTTTCCCGAATACCGCCTGTTGCAACTGCAGCTGATGAATGGTGCCCACCAGTACGAGCGGGCCATCGCCACCATGAATGATCCCAACCTGCCCTATCATGATGCCAGGGTTGTGTTGGAGCAGGCCCGTGCCCAAAAAGGTATGGGTAACATTAACGAAGCCAAAGAGCGCCTTAACTTTTTGCTCAAAAAAATGCCCGATGCCGGTGTTAATGAGCGGGCCAATGCCTACTTTGAGCTGGTGGATCTGCAGACCCAGAACAACAAACTGGCTAAAGCGGTTAAAACACTGGAGTCTATTCCAGATCCAGAGATGACTGTGCTGGCCAATGATCCAGCCAAATATATTCAACTGGCCACCGCCTATTACAACCATCACGATTTTAAAAAGGCGCTGGACCTTTATATCCGTATTCTGGATGCCTACCCCGATACCTTTAAGGTAACCCCCTGGGCGATGTTACGGGCCTCCCAATGCTACCGTTTTCTTAATCAGGATGAAGAGGCCAAACGGTTGTTGGACCGCCTGGGTATGATCTATCCCAACTCTGGCGCCCAACTTTGGGGGCAGATCTTCCGGGTAGAGATGGATGCCAAGCGGGATGTGAAAGAGCGCCTTAAAGATCTTGAGGCGATTATTAACAGCAACCCCAGAGGCAAGGCCATCTATGAGGCCTACTTTGCCCGGGCACAGCTCCAGGGGGATTCTGAAGATCATGAATCCAGCCTAAAAACCCTGAACTATCTACTTACCATGTTAGATATTGGCTTAGAGCGTAACCGGGCCAACTTGTTACGCCTGCGTTATCTGACCGCTGGTATGGAAAAAGCGTTAACCTCCCGCCGGCCTGAGTTTGCTATGAGCTTGGCCGAGACCTATGGTGAGGATTGGCGCCGTTATCGTAAATTTGGTATACCCCGTACGCAAATGGCAGAAGCGCTCATGCGCCTGGGTATGTACAAACAGGCGCAACCTTTGCTGGCGATGAATGATGATACGGTCAGTAAACGCCTGCATCGGGTAGCCGATGATATGGCCAATGGTAGCTATCTCAAAGTTGAGCAGGATAAAACCTTGGTCAACGATCGAGAGGCCCGTGTACGGGTTGCTGAGGCCGAACGCCGCCGTGAAAAACAGGATTGGGTGGCGATTTTAGATCTACTTAACCGTTTACCTGTTAAGGGGTTAAGTGAAGGTGAGCGGGCCGAACGTTTACGCCTGCTGGCCAAAGCTGAAGCAGAGCGGGGACGTTTTCCCCAAGCTGTGGCCAACCTGAAAGATCTACTTTTTAATCGACCCATAGGTGACGGCAAGGATTATTACTGGTACGCTACTGTGCAGCAGGCGTGGCGAGGCGATGCCAAAGCGTTGCCGATCTTCCGCAAAGTGGCTGAAGATGCAGAGGATGATAAATCCAAAGCCTTGGCCCTGATGCGTATTGGCGATATTCTACAAAAACAGCGTAATTTGGAAGAAGCCAAGCAGGCTTTTGAAAAAGCGGCGGAGCTGGATCCACAGGCGTCCTGGGCACCAATGGCCCGAGAAAATGCCAAACAGCTCGAACTGGTACAGGAAATGGCACCCTGAAGACCATGAAGGATCAGACCGAAATCATTTTGCTGGGACGCGCCGATAGCGCCCTGAACACACTGGCCACGCAGCTTAAATCCTTGCGTTGCCAACCCGTGCTCATCGCCGACGTTACCAAAGCCAAAACTTACCTGCGCGGTCATCAGGCAGGTCTCATTGTGGTAGCCATGGAGGGTGTGGATGAACCCTTGGATCTCCTCAAAGAGCTCACCTTCCTCTTCCGCGGTCTGCCGCTTTTAGCGGTTTCCACCCGAGGTTCGGTACACGAGGCCAAACAGGCGATCGATGCTGGCGCAGCTGACTATCTGCTGTTACCTGTGGAATCTGACGTTCTAGCTGCCCAGGTCAAACGCTACAACAACCAATTTTTTGATCCAGAGCTGGGTCGGGGCCGCCGTTTGGTAACGGGTGATGCCTCTATGCTTAAGCTGCTCGGTCAGGTACGCCGGGTCTCCAACTCCAACGCCACGGTCTTGATCCAGGGTGAGAGTGGAACCGGTAAAGAGCTGATGGCCCGTTATGTTCATCAGGTCTCCGACCGGGCTAAGGGTCCTTTTGTAGCCATTAACTGTGCGGCGCTGCCAGAGAACTTGCTGGAATCCGAACTATTTGGTCACATCAAAGGTGCTTTTACCGGTGCCACCAGTGACCGTAAGGGTAAGTTCCTACAGGCCAATGGTGGTTCGATCTTCCTAGATGAAATCTCGGAAATGTCTTTAAACCTGCAAGCTAAGCTGCTGCGTGTCTTGCAGGAAAAAGAGGTTGATCCCGTTGGGGGTAAACAGCCTATTGCCCTGGATGTACGGGTTATTGCCTCTACCAACCGGGATCTTAAAGAGTTTGCCGGTGAAGGGCAGTTCCGTGAGGATCTCTATTACCGTTTAAATGTCTTCCCCGTATTTATTCCGCCTCTGCGTCAACGTCCCAAGGATGTGACCCTGCTGGCAGATCTGTTCCGACAGCGCTTTATCAAAGAGCTGGGGCGTAACGACATTGCTTTTGACAATTCTGCTTTGGATACCCTGGTTCGCTATGAGTGGCCTGGCAATATCCGAGAGCTGGAAAATGTGGTACAGCGCGCGCTGCTCATTGCGGAAGAGGATTTCATCTCACGTCATGATCTTATGATCGAAGCCACAGGATCTGCCCCTGCAATGGGTGGAGACAGCATGGGGTGTGATCTGGATATGGCAACTGCCGATGGTGACTCAATCCATATGCCCGTGGGTACCACCGTCCGGGAGATGGAAGAGATTCTTATCCGTCGCACCTTGGATGAGGTTGACGGTAACCGAACCAAGGCCGCAGAGATTTTAGGCATCTCTATCCGTACCCTGCGTAATAAGCTTAATGAATATGCCGCACGGGTAACCTCCGCGGCTTAACGGTTTAACCGTTCTCCCCTGTAAAAAAGGCAAGCCATTGGCTTGCCTTTTTTAATGCCACCTCGGGGCTGATTGCCAAGGTCATGGATCAACCCCACCCTCGCAATACGGGACTTTAGACCCCTGCTAGTCATTATTCAGCCAACGGTAGTGGACTTCTCTTACACATCAGGCCACTACTCCCACCACACTTATACGAGAATAAACCCAAAGCATTATCAATACCCTGAGCATCTGACTTCTTAAACTTTGTTACAATGCGATAAAAAGTGATTAAATGCACTGCAAAAGGTGTATAATGGGCGGGTTTGGCCATAGAGGAGCCCCCTCAAAGTGAGATGAATCGCCCTCTGGGTCTATTTGATGAATCTTACTTATTATGTCATAATTGTTGCTTATAAACATAAGCGTGAGGTCCAGTTTCGCGATCCGTGCAGAATAGGACTTAATCTTGGCAGCAGCTTCAAAGCAAGTCGCTATCCGCAAGATGCACGTGACAGCACCCATGATGGTATGGAGTGCGACCATCATGCTGTTGCTGTTGTTGGGTGGGTTACTGTTTGCGCCGGTGGGTAATCCCGATCTGCCGCCTCAAACCTTATGGCTAAAAGCACAGCATAGCCTACTGCCCGGGCTCTATTGGCAACGGCGTCTTCAGACAGCCCGTCTGAGGGTTGATCAAGCACGTATTGCACTGGATGCCGCCAAACACCACTATCGCAATGCGGTTCGTGGTAAACGACAGAAGATTGAACAAGCCAGACGTCTGGCACAGCAGGAGCAACGGGATCCTGCTCGGGTTCATCATGCCATTGTACAAGCCTCCCGTGAACGCATACGTCAACTGCGTAAAAAGCTACAAAGCATGCGAGACCAGTTGCGTGCCCAACAACAGAAACTGGAACATATCCATCTGTTAAAATTACAGGAACTGGGCGTACCCGGCACAACCCCAGTCCATGAGCCTGTAGAGCCTGTATCTACCCAGACGGAGTAGCGGTTTTTATGGATTCTGGCAAGACTTCCTCCCGGCGTCTATTTATCATCATCTCGATTCTGATCGCGCTGATCGATGCTTCGTTTGTATGGCTGAACTATACAGCCGACAAAAATGTGTTATGGCAAAACCTGGCCCGTAAAGCGGACAACTACCGGGATGCTTTTAACCACACCCTGATCAGCACCTCCAGCCATATGCAGCAAATCGCCACGCTAATGGCCAATACCCCTGAAATTCGTCAACGGTTTCTACAGGGACGTCTGGCTGTGGACCAAGAGGGCGGTGGTGCAGGTGGACCCCGAGCCAATGCCATTCGTCAAGATCTCTACCAGTTTCTGAAACCGGGCTGGAGCGCGATGCAGCGCAATTATGAGATCCGTCAACTGCATTTTCATCTCGGCCCCAAAGACACCTCATTCCTGCGGGTACACAAACCCAAGAAATTTGGGGATGATCTCTCCACCATCCGCCACACCATTGTGCACAGCAATCGCTATATGGAGCCCACCAAGGGGTTTGAGTCTGGACGGGTCTATGCAGGTATCCGGGGTGTGGTTCCCGTTATTATGACCCCTAAGGCGGAGCAACCCCCCGTGCTTGTCGGGTCTGTGGAAGCAGGTACCAGTTTTGAGACCATGTTAAAAAACCTCAAAGGCCAAATGGTGGCAGACTTTGCGGTTTTAATGACTGTTGAGCATGCCCGCAACACTTGGTGGCCAGAGGTCTTCACCCGTTTTACCGCCCAACGCCCCTCCAATAATGTCTTTGTCACCGAAGCTTCAACCAATAACGATGCCTTGGCTGATCTGTTTGCCAAGCCAGAGATATTCCGCCAAAAAAATCAGATGTGCCGGTTACGCATCATTGAACTTCGTGGCCACCCCATTGCCCTCTCCTGCTTTGCGCTATTGGATTTTCGTAACATGCAAAATCCTGAAAGCGCACCCGTTGGTAAAGTCGCTGTGTGGAGCGATGCTTCGACGGAAGTCGCAGAGTTTGATGATAAATTCCGGGATAATATCCTTTTTGCCATTAGCGCTTTTTTATTGGTAGAGCTATTGGTTTACACCCTCCTACGCATGGGTACCAGCCAGTTCCGCCGCCAAGTTTTAGAGCGCACAGTAGAGCTACATAAGAATAATCGGCAGTTGGCGGTTGCCAAGCGTCAAGCGGAAGAGGCCAATGCGGCCAAAAGTCGCTTTCTTGCAACCATGAGTCATGAGATCCGCACCCCGATGAACGCCATTGTGGGTATGGCCGACCTGCTTAAAGATACAGAGCTGGACCGGGAACAAACCCGCTTTGTTACCACCTTCCAGCGGGCGGGTGATCAGTTGATGGATCTGCTGAATGATATTTTGGATCTGTCCAAGGTTCAGGCCGGCCAAATTCAAATTGAACCGGTCAATACCGATCTACGTACCCTACTGGACGATATCACCAGCATGATGGTGGAACGGGCCCGCTCCAAGCAGATTGATCTGCTGTTTAATCCACACCCCAATCTGCCTGCCCATGTGTTTGTCGACTCCATCCGGCTGCGGCAGGTGATCATTAATCTAGTTGGCAATGCCATTAAGTTTACCAGTACCGGCCAAGTGGAGCTGCGCGCATATTTAACCAGTAGTGAAGAGGTCCCTTACAGCATTGGTTTTATGATCTCTGATACCGGCATTGGGATTGAAGAAAAACGGCTGAACGCTATCTTTGAAGCCTTTACCCAGGCTGATCTAGCCGTTACCCGTCAATTTGGAGGAACCGGCTTGGGCTTGACCATTAGCCGCCATTTGGTGGAACTGATGGGTAGTGAAATTCAGGTCGAAAGCACCCCTAGTCAGGGAAGCCGTTTCTGGTTTGAGTTCCCCATTGAAAAACCCGATATTGCACAGCCTAAGTCGCTGCTGGACCCCCGCCCAGATCTCTATCTATGTGGTATGACCCATAACCATAGTGAAGTACTGCGCCACCAGCTGCTCTACCACTGCCGTGAGGTCTATTACTTCAAAGAGGTACCTGAGCTGGACCCACAGTTAAAATCAGGGCAAACCGGCGCTATTGTTTGGCTGGAAAGTGGCCATGACCCGGCATCGGCCTTCCGTCAATTGGCCACCCTTAAAACCCAATATGGTGATCGGGGCTTTCACTGGATTATCGCAGGTTGGGAAGATCCAGAGAGCTGGACCAAACAAGCGGAACACCTGGGTGCACACTACATTCAAAAACCCCACAGTATGGGAGATGCCATCCAGATGCTGATGGATGCCATGGGCATGATCAAACCCCGTACCGCACAAGAACAAGCCAGCGACCCCACCCTACAGACACCCATTGCCATTCTGTTGGCTGAGGACAGCCCAGACAATGTGCTGTTGGTTCAACGCTTTCTTAAAAAGACCGCCTATCGACTGGATATTGTTGGTAATGGTCTTGAAGCCTTGGAGGCCATTAAAAAACGCCGTTATGATCTGATTCTTATGGATATTCAGATGCCCGAGCTGGATGGCCTAAGTGCCACACGCACCTTGCGCTCTTTGGAGCGGGAACAAGGCACCCCACGTATGCCTGTTCTGGCTATCACGGCCCATGCCTTTAAGGAAGATCGTGAGGCCAGTATTGAAGCCGGGTGCGATGGTCACCTGACCAAGCCCTTTAAGAAAGATGTTCTGCTGCGTACCATCCAGCGCTACGCTTTGCCCAATATGAAACGACCCGGAGCGAAGTAAGGCCGACATGGGTGCAAAAATATGGCCTCTGTATATTTGAGCTAGGTACGGTTATAAAGCAGCCTTAAGGGAGAACAGCCGAGATCAGATAGGGTTTGGGTTATGATCTCTTTTGGTGCAAAACAGATACATGTTATCCGTACAGAGCTTTTGCACGACAAGGTTGAACATAGGGACGCTCACCACGGTATACAAGCTGTACGTTATCAATAAATGCAGGCCGGTCAAAAGAGTTAACGCTCTATCGCACTGTATCACCGGGTCAAAGTGCGCATCGTTAGCGACGCATCACCAGAAATACCCGTGTTGATATAGAGCGCTCTCTTTTGCCCCCCTACCCCAGCTATGTCTAAAAGCCGACCCGTTTACTGAATGCACACCTCTTCTGATGCCGTGCTCCCCACAAATATGGGACAGCCATACCCTACATAGTGTAGTTCAACTTCTTGAGTAGAAGAATGAGGGGTAAACATCTCTCGATACTCCCCTTTTTTTGATCCTTAAAACCGCTTAGACGACCCCACCGATGGGCACAGCTCTCCGCCCATCGGTGGGACCAAGCCTTAACAATACATTGAAAAGGCGATGCTTTAGTGAAAGCCTGCCTTAATCCCTATCCATTCTGCTTTGGGGCCGATAACCCAACCCCCTTTTGGATTGATGATCCCACAACGTACATTGGGATATTTATCCAGGCAAGCTGGTGCCACCCCATTTACAAACGCCTGATCTTTCAAACGTGTTTTATTAAATTTGGGGGCTATCCCCCACGTACCATCAGGGGTAATGTAGCCAACCTTGGCCGGTTCTTTCCCTTTTTTAGCAACAACTGCGGCCAACCCCTGTTGCATGGGTCCAGACTGAGCAGCGTTATACACATCTTGCAGGGTTTGTATCACTTGGCCTTTGGTATTAATCATCTCAACCGGCTGTTTACGATCTGTTTGGGCAAAAGCCCGTTTTTCAGAAAAGATGGAAGCTTTGACATACTTGGGTTTAACCACCCATGTTCCTTCTAAATTCATATATCCATAAGGCCCCTTTTGGGTGGCCTTTGCCCGGAACAAACCATCACCCAAACCTGTGCTTATATCTGCGACCAGACCTTTTTTAATCCGTAATTTACCTTGAGCATCTCGTAACATAACTTGGCCATCAGAATCTTTTACCTTCCAGCCGAACCCAACCCAGGAAATGGATTTGGCGGGTTGAGACAACAGAGCTTTGCCAAGCTTAGAATAGAGCATCACACCCTTTTTATTCGCAAGCTTACACAGGGCAATACCCTGTTTAATATTCAGAGCACGGCTACAAGAAAAATCGGTCAGTGCTTGACCGGTTTGATCAAGCAACGCCCATTGACCAGCTTGATTTTGAACCGAGGTAATACCTTGACGGAAGGGCATAACCCCTTTGTATTGGGGTGCAATGACCCAGCGGCCTTGGGTATTAATAAAGCCCCACTTTTTGGTTTTCATCTGGCGCACTTCTGCCAACCCTTCCGAAAAACTACGGGCACCTGAAAAAACCTCTTTAAAAGCCATTTGACCTTTTAGGTTAACAAATCCATATTTCCTCGGCCCTTTATCCTTCCAAAACACCAGCCCCAGACCTTCAGCCGACATCACGGAAGCTTCTACCTTGTTCTTGCCATCAAATGTAGGCATGGGCACTTCACGACCTGTACGGTCATACCACCGTCGAACCAGATCACCGCTACGGGTTAAACCTTTGGGCATCGCTAAAAAATACCCTTGCTTAATATAGGCATTGGAAACCTTCAAACCTTGACCAAAAGCCCGACCTTGTGGATCAACAAATGCCAGATCGCTTCGAGTCTTCCCAGCCATAAACACCGCCAATAAAGGCTTATCTCGATCCATAGCCTGAGCAGTTGGCACAACCAGCAAACTTACCGCACAACAAAGCGTCGGCAGTAACCGGTTGAGAATTTGGCTGTTACGCAACATAAACATGCTTTAACCCTTTCAGATATAACCGCATAGAGGCCCTATTTCATAAAGGATAGTCACAACCAGACACGGTTCATTCTGGTTATAGGCATTCAACCATAATCCCTGTTAAACCATACCCTACTCTCTATGTTTAAAACATTTCATTTTTTTATGAAGATGCAAATGAGGCGCAACCACCTTAAGATGTTTGTTTAAACTGGTGATACAAAGCACCCATAAAGTCATCAATGAATAGGGGTTTATTCTGCTTCTTCCCGCATAAACCCGACCCTAGAGCAGCACTCCATGGTTTACAATGCTTTGGATTGATCCTGTATCATGGTCACTTCCGCCTCTTCTAAACCCAGGGAGAAAAGAAAGTGCCGGTGCGCGGTTGTGCTGGAGGCTTCAAAAGCCCGGTGCCAGGTCATCATATCTTCATCGCTCATACCAGCTGACCGCATCAGAGCCACCCATTGTGCCTTATTCATCACTTTCTCAACCAGGTTGCCACCATAGTGGGCCAGTAGCCGGGCTGTTTTCTCCTGCTGACGACGTAACACCCCCATCTGTTCATGCAGCTGTTGAAGCTGGAACTCCAAAGCTTCCACAACCTGATCAGGTTGTTCTGTCTGTAGCAGCTCTTTAATAGTCTCTAAAGAAAGCCCGGCTTCACGCATGGCGACAATGCGTTCCAAGCGCTTGACGTCAACCTGATCATACAGCCGATAGTTACTGGTGGAACGTCCCGCGGGTCTGAGTAATCCAATCGTGTCATAATGAACCAGTGTGCTCCGTGAAAGACCAAACTGCTTGGCCAAACGGCTAATGGTGTGCATAGCTTATTCCTTTAATAAATGGCAAGAGCCCACATGGGGCTCTACCTATCTATCGATCAGGCACCACTCTGTTGACGAATTTTTTGTATGTCCACTTCTTCCAAACCCAGCCAGATGAGAAAAGCCTGATGCCCTTCTGGATAACGGGCTTCAAACAGATCATGCCACCGCTGCATTTGAGCATCACTTAAACCCAGTTCACGAAATAGGCTGCTCCAACGGGCGACATTCATAGTGGCTTGAGACATGATCAACTCCTTTGCTTGTGGTTAGACTTTATAGAGGTCAGAAACGCTTCTGACCCTTACCATCAACCCGTCACCTATAGACAGGTCAAGCACAATAGAAGGAGACTTCAAAGATGATCTTTTATCGATATTCTGGCGGGGTAAAAAAAAGAGCCGAACATCGTTCGGCTCCCTTCTCGCTGTAGATTAAGGCATGGACCGTTTGTTAACGGAGTGGGGCAAGGTTTTTCCACTCCATCGCACGCTTGACATAGTGCATGGAACGCAGGGGCGGTAAGATAAAGTTGAATTTGGGGGAACGCTGTACCCACATACCCGTATCCAATGTATCCACCACACAGAGCAGCTCATTACGATAGGTCGCCCCAATTTCCCGACCGGCCAGCTCATCGTACAGATTGGTGGCCGCTGCTTTGGCTTGCATACCTGCACCATAACCCTGTTTGGCTTTCCACTCCGGGCCCGGGAGGTTGGCGGCATCACCCGCCACATAGGTACGCTCTATACCTTGGGCACGACAGTTTTGGTCCCCCTGAATAAAACCACCTGGGGAGAGCTGTAGATCACTCTGCTCATACATGGGCAGACCCCGCATACCGGGGATAAACAGCGTCATATCCGCCGCAAATTCACCACCCTCTGTCCGCACAAAATCTTGACCAAACTGTTTAATCTTATGACCCAAATGGGTCTCAATACCCCGTTTTTCCATCGCGGCCAAAAGCCCCTTAACCGCCTGAGGCCCCAACCGCTTGCCTGGCTCTTTCATAGGATTGAAGAAAACCAGTTTAAAATCCTGACGGCGTTTTTCACGTTTTAGCTGGGTATGCATACCAAAGAGGAACTCAAACATGGGCCCACCCCGAACCGCCGTTGGTTCGTTAGGGTTACCCGCAAAACCAAAGGCGATGGTACCACCTGGCATCTGTTTGAGCCGATCTCGCACCCGCTCCGATGCCACCAAACCTGTACAGGGGTTTAAAGTATTCTGCACCCCTGGTGCTTTCTGCATATAGGTACCACCACAGGCGATGATGAGACCATCATTGGCAATACGCTCCCCTTTGGTGGTTACCACTGTACGACCACCATGGGTAATTTCAGCCGCTGCACCGGGTATATAATTGACATGCGTGCGGTCAAAGAAGTTGGTCAAGTCTACCGTGACATCTTCAGCCTTACGTAAACCCGATGGAATCCAGATCATACTCGGTAGATGTACAAAAGTAGGCTTGGGCGCAAGAACACTGATCTCCAACCGGCCAAGACCGTCTAATTTACGCAACTGTTTAATCGCGGCAATGCTGGCAAAACCAGTACCGATGATGGTGATCTGTAGGCGGGCTTGCATTGGGTTCTCCTGAGGGAAAAAAAGCTCTTTCATTAACCATATTAATTTAGCCCAAAATTTATCAAGAGGCTATTGGATTAAGGGTTCACCTAGCTTTAAACCCCATTTAGACAGGCCATTGTGTAGGCGGTATTTTTAAATACCCCCACCCTTTGCACCTTCTTCCCATACTCTGGAAGAAAGAGATGTCACACCACACCGATCACGTTACTTGAGTTAAAGTGACCCATTGGCTAACAATGATCATAGAAAGATCAATGATCCAGATATTTTTTGAGGATGAACCCTATGCCCCACCGCCCCCTCATCCATATGTTCGTCTTGCTACTTTACCTGCAAGCCATACCTGCTATGGCACAGATGACACCCACCAACATACGGTGGCTTATTTTTGATTTTCCACCCATCTATGTGGTTTCTGGCCCCTTACAAGGCCAAGGTTTTGTTGATCATATGGAGCAGGATATCAAACAGCGGTTGCCGCAGTATCAACATAGCCGCAGCACAACCAATATTAAACGGGTGTTAGAGACCATTAAGGCCCAACAGCAGGTGTGTGCCTCTGGCCTGCTCTGGACAGAGAACCAAGCACAATACATCACCTACTCCCTACCCTTTATGTTTGTATTGCCCGCCAAATTTGTCATCCGAGCAGAGGATCTACCGCGCTTTCAGCCCTATCTTGACCCCAACGGGGCCCTCTCCTTAAGGCAACTGTTGAACCAAACGGATCTGATCCTGGGTTACACCCATGCGCGCGCCTACTCCAAAACCCTGGCGCCCATTATTGAACATGACACCAACCCCACCAACAGCTTGGCCTCTAACCGTGACAGTGTGACCAAACCTTTGATCAACATGCTCAACCATAAGCGGTTTGACTACACCATCGCTTTTCCATCAGAAGTACGCTTTTTGGCCCAAGAGCTTTCCATTGCACCAGAGACCTTCCTAACCATTCCCATTTTGGAGTCCAACTGGGCGCAACACGCCTATGTTGGTTGTCCCAAAACCCCATGGGGTGAGCAGGTTATCGCGCGTGTTAATCAGGAGATTAAGAAATTACGCACACAACCTGGTTTTATGGAGCACTATCTGTACTGGTTGGACCAGCCATCCAAACAGCAGTACAACAGGCTGGTTGCGCAGGGTTTTCATGACACATTCCCCCCCAAACCCCCACATCCATGAGCACTCGAGAGGTGCGACCTATTTTTTAGGTTAAGGAGATTATGTGGAAACCCTGTTTAGAAGGGTATCCACACCTTGTTGATTCGTGGCTATACACACATTCCAATACCCCAAGTGTGGTTGATAGATGAGGTTAAAGAGATGATATGTGTTGGAACAGAGTTAGGCTGTGCGTCGGTATAAAGGGGTCGAACAGCCGCGCTACGACCCCAGGGTGTGGTGCATAGGGGGAAGCGCCAAGGGATAAAAAAAGAGCGGTATCTATAAAGATACCGCTCTTTTTTTTACCTATCTGTTCGGGACTGCTTAGTTAAACAGCTCCGGTTTGGGCATATGTTTTTTAGGATCCACACCCCACTTACGGGCATCTTCCACACCTGCCACAGCCCAACCCTTATCCTCTTTACGTTCAATCAGGTTGAGCGTAACGGGCTTCAATTTCTTTTTCTTTTTGGAGTCAATAAGCAGACGCACAACCGGATGCAATAAGCTGTCTGTGGTCTCTTGCACAACCCCCAGATAACCATTGTTCAAACTGACCAGGGTACCCATGGGGTAGATCCCCACACACTGAACAAACTTCTGGAACAGTTCTGGGTTAAAGTGGAATTTGCTCCACTCCATCATCCGCTTCAAAGCGTGGTGGGGTGAATTACCCTTGTGATAACACCGGTCGGAGGTAATGGCATCGTATACATCCACAATGGCGGACATCTGGCCCATCTGGCCAATGTCCTGACCTTTAAGCTTGCGCGGATACCCTGAACCATCCCAACGCTCATGGTGACGACCTGCGATCTGCACACTCAGCTCACTAATACCGGGTGCAGCTTCTAAAATCTTCTCACTATGCACCACATGCATTTTCATCTGCAAAAACTCCTCATCACTCAACTTACCTGGCTTGTTGAGAACCTCCTGAGGTGTTTTCATCTTACCAATATCATGCAGCATCGCCCCCACACCTACCGCCACCAGATCTTCTGGTGACATCTCCATAGATTGGGCAAAAGCCACCAAAAACACCCCTACATTGACAGAGTGCATAAAGGTGTATTCATCTTTAGCTTTAATCATACTCAAACTGAGCATGGCATCTTTGTTACTGAACATGGATTCCACCATGTCCTTCATCATATCCTTCACCGGACCAACGGTAATGGTCTTACCCAAACGCACATCATCAAGCATATCCCCAACCAGACGGCGGGCTTTCTGCTTAACCTCATGGGCGTGGTCCAGCTCTTCTTCAATGGGCTTTTTATCAATATTGGGGTTGGGTAGGTCGAGCGCATCGTCATCCTCCCCCAGCTCCATCATCTGCGCAGCCAGCTCAGCTTCAATCTCGGCTTGCGTCTTTGCCCCTTCTACATCTTTACCTTTATCGGTATCGATATAGACTTCCCGGATCGAGTTATCGGCTAACACACGCCGAACATCCCCATCACTGTTTAGCAGCATCTGCTGGGGCAGTGCGTTGGGGTCCTTTCCTGAGCGGGCATCTTCATTCCAACCATTGTTGAAATCGCTGACATACATACCCGGTTCAAGCTGATTGACTGAAATTTTCTTTTTCATGCGTCACTCTCGCTGCCACATCCTGTGGAGAGGGGATCATAGAGATCACGACCAATTCTCCCAACTTGGAGTCACTGGTCTTCTGTTTCGTTCCCTGTTAACCCACTCATTTCACTAACCACACCCACGCCTCACAGGGCCCAAATGGCACCCTACCCCGAACTGACATGGCGTCATTACGTAAATCCTGCAAATCTCTCGAAGAATCACATACTCAGGTCAGTAAGAAAACCGATCCTTCACTAATTCTGGCGTGCAAAAAGCCATGCGTCAACTATTGAGCCGAACCTTTCTGCTTCCTACCCCAAAAAAAGAGGAAAAAAATGCCTTAAACCAGACAGTAAATATTTATATAGCTTTGATATATAAGGTTTATTTTTGTGGCACAAGCGTTGCTAACTGGTTTTATGCAACACCAGTTTGTCCGATCTTGACAGCGGCAGGATCGGAGCCCGAGATCTCCGCTCTTTTAAAAAAGCGTGTTGGTGCCATGAAAGAGATGCCAGAAATTTCAGTAATGCGATGTCCCATCTGTAGTGGGCGTCCAGCGCATATCTATGTGTGCGTGGGCTGTGGTGAGGTACGTTGTGGTCAAAACAGTTGTACCGGAAGTGAAAATGGCCATGAAGGCTGGGCAGGTTCTGGGACCCTGTGCCGTCATTGTGGTCAGGGCCGTTACCGTGTCATGAGTTTTCAAAGCTCGGAATATTCCGATTTTGTGCGGGAGTACTCTTTCCGCAAACGGGATCAACAAGCAATGGATCAAGACATGGGTAAAGCAGCTTCAGTGCAGGACGAGTTGCTGCAGCGGCTCAAGCGACCCGCGACCCGTTCAGGGTCTAGTCGTCGATAAGGGACACCGCAGCTGCGAAAAAGGGGTCTGGTCAAGGTCGGTTCTACTTAATGTGGAGCAGATCGTCGCTAGGCCCCTCTTTCATTTTGGCCTCAATCTGTGCACGCCTAGCTGGATTAGGATAGGCGCGTACATTCCCTTCTTGGTAGTAGAGGTTTCGTGCGACTTTGCCATCCTTCTTGTAATAGACAGCACCTCCATGACGGCGCCCATTAAAGTAGGACTCCTCTGAACGGACCTTACCTCGGGAATCAAACCGTTTGATCTGACCGTTGCGCCGTCCAAACACATATTTATCTTCAATTTTTGATCCATTGGTACGGTAGGTGGTCCAGGTACCATCCCTTAAACCGTTGGCATATAGCCCTTCCATATAGATCTTACGGTCTGCCCCCTCCTCCTTTGCAGGGTAGAAGGCAACCACAGGACCTGAATAGGGCGCCAGGGATCCTTTAAGATAGGCACGACCCTTACGTAGCTCCAGATCGGAGAATTCCGTTGGACCACACGCCGCCAGCATAAGTCCCAAGGACATTACCAGCAGTGCACGCTTATGTTTGGTCTTCACTCGGGTAAGCAACATGGCTTGTTCCTAAAAGTCGATCTCTTCATCATCGGCTTCCGCCAATTCGATAGGGGCATCCGCTTCCAGCTCGTCTTCATTCTGGAAATGGGCTTTAGATAAACCACACACCGGACAGCGCCAATCCTCAGGCAGGGCGCCAAAAGCCGTACCTGGCTCGGCTCCAGTGGCGGAAGATCCCACCGCCTCATCGTACTCATAGTCACAGCTCATACAACACCAGACACCCATGGGAGCTCCTTCTCGGGTCACTTAAACCCGTACAACCTAATCTGACCAATCAAGGTACATTACCTATCGCCCATTTGGTCTATTTTCATGCATCCTTCATAAGAAAATAGGCCAAGCAAAGCCACATGCCGTTTGACATACCTCTGATTGTACAGACAGTTTTATCGTTTTTAACCACTCCCATGCGTGTTGCGGGGTTTATCTTTAAGAGTATGTATACCTCAAAAAAATCCACCACATCACGCGCCCTCTTTTGGGGCTTGTACTCTTAGATCGGCCAAAATGCTCATTCTCTTCATCGTACAATGCATTTTTTTTGAAATAAGTTAAAAAAAATACAAACCCGCCTGCTCGGCATAAGCGTTGCATTCCATCCTGCACAGGTCTCAAGAATCCGGAAATCCAAGTGAAGCAAGGTCTCATGACGTGGCTGTCATGATTTTGTCCACAAAATATTGGCCCTTTCCATTCGGTCTGCACAAAACCAAGGGAGATGCGACCATGAAACCCAGTCATACTTCAAACCGACATGGCTTTGATACCGATAACTTTAAAACTTTAAAATCCATAGATTCAGACATTTACGATACTTTTTCTGAAATACGCCATGACGATCTCTTTGAGATTGGCACAGTACGCGCATGGTGTTTTCCTCCAAAGGGTGCCCCAGCTTCAGTCCATCGGGCTTGGGATATGGCCGTCAATATGATCAGCGACGAAGATGCCGATCACTTGGCCGCCCGCTTTTTTGAAAGCAGCACACCGGTTGGTTTTCCCTTACCTGATTCCAAATCAGATCAGGGTAATCAGCCCCATGGTTCATATCGGGCATGGACCCGCCGATTAATGGCGGAACTCTCCTGTCATAACCATGGTCGTGAAGATTTTGATGAACAACATGCTCTACTGGAGCTGTTTTTATGGGCACTCACGGCATGTGAAGCCCCGTAAAAAAGGAATACAAACCAGCCCACGTCCGGGATTGGTGCGGTTCCTTTGATGTAAAAGCTAAAAAAAGCACCATTTTTTGATCGCCCAGCGCGTCAGACAATTGTGCCCTTTGCACGGAAGCAAAGGTGGGATAACAAGAGGTTATCTCTTACTAGGATGTACCGCAGTATCGACGATATTAAGATCATGTGGTCAGCTGTGGATTAGGCATGCTCGTGGTGAAGGAATCACCACATTTCATGGATCGAATACCGGCAATAGAACCGGGGTCTAGGGAGGACCAACCATGTTGCACATCACCTCAACGGCCCATCGGCCCCAGGGCCCGATGCAGACCAAAACAGGTGCGGGTAACGCACCAATGGATCATGCACCGGGTTTTGATAGCGCCCTGGAAGAAGCCAGCCGTCAAGTGGAGACCAAACCATCCACTAAGGTTGAA
This sequence comes from Magnetococcus sp. PR-3, assembly GCF_036689865.1. NCBI lineage: Bacteria > Pseudomonadati > Pseudomonadota > Magnetococcia > Magnetococcales > Magnetococcaceae > Magnetococcus > Magnetococcus organivorans. Next base: position 49,275 of record NZ_JBAHUQ010000006.1, on the reverse strand, counting down.
CCCGTGGTAACCGCCGCAGCGGTCATGCCCGAGCGCGCCCTACAAGGTGCCATGCTACCCGGCTATGATCAAAGCAAAGGCATTACCCCCGAAGCCCTGCACCAAATGCTTAGCCGAGAAGAGATGGAAGCTTTTGGGCAGCTACTGGGTACCAGCAACCCCAAAGAGCGCCTGGGGGATCACCCTCTACCGCCCAATTTGGAAAAACGCTGGATGGAAGTCATCAATGGTTTAAGCACTGATCTACGGGCTGCTCTAACCAAGCTGCTGCACGGTGAAAGCAAAGATGCTACCCATCTTAGTACCGCTGCTGAAAAAGGATTACCTCTGGAAGACCTGAGCCAACGTCTGCTCGGCGCTCTGGAAGAGGATCGAGATGCCATCCCACCAGCCACCTATCGGGCATGGCGCTTACGTATTGATGATCTACAAGGTCATATGACCAGTTAATTGTAGAATACAGTAGGGCTTGATAGGATGATGGTCATCCTATCGAGAGAATGTTTTAACTGTGAGGTTTAAGGTAGGCTTGCTAAAAGTCTGCTGTTGTGGGGGGAGACAACCAAAACCTCACGTTGCTTGTCGAGAGAGAGTTATGAACGACATCAGCAACACGCTTCGTGTCCAAGCTTCAACCCAGGCCAAGCCTAAGGCTTCACCACCCAGTGGAGCACAAGGTAAAGAACGTTCACCAATCCTTAATCCAAGCCCAACAAAGGATGTGGTCACGCTAGAACGCTCTGAACCTGTGGTTAAAGCCATCGATGTACTGGTTGATGAAGTGATGGATGCCCTGGTCAACCGCAATGTCGACCTTGGAGCGTTAACCCATAACTTGAATAACCAGAGCCGTCAGCTGGTCAAGTAACCCTTGGGTTGACCCCATAAAAAGCAGACCTGCTTCTGATGATCATGCAAAAGCCCCCAACGCCAGTTTGGGGGCTTTTTTTTGCCCAACAGCACACAACAATAACAACGTTAACAAACAACCACCATACTGTGGCACTCTATGCTGATACGCTGACACCGACCCAAAACCAAAGCGTTTAACTAAGTTTGCATGCTCGTTCATGCACACCTAATGGCTTTTCACTTGAATGAGTTTGGTTTTCTATTATGCTATTACTTTAGGACTACACGTGTAGTTATCACCTGTATGATGACGGATTGGGTTATGCGTATGGCTACGTTTTTTCGCTTTCTTTTGCTGGTGCTCTGCACTTTTAGCCTGGGCACTTATATCTGGATACAGATCTATGCAGATCCTGACTATCATTTAGAGATAGGGGGACGCATTTTTGATATCCCACTACCCTATGTGCCCATCATTTTTTCTTCACCAACCCGTACAGGAGAACAGGGAGAAAAAATACACATTAACGATGCAGTTAATCTGCAGTTTTATTATCCCAACCTTACCTCTGAGATCGAAGAGGATGTGTTAGGTATTCAGTGTCATGGAGACTCCTTATGCACACAATTATATGATATTACGGTTGTATTTTTTAACAGTAGAGCTTTTAAGAATTCAATTTTAAAAGATTTGAAATATGCGCAATCCAACCCCAATAAAGTGTGGATGTTTGATAACACCTACTGTGTAGAACAAGATCCAGCTCATTTTTTTGATAAAGAAGAGAAGCTATGCATTGTTGATGAACATCTGGTGGCTTCTTATACCCCTGCACCAGGAAATCTCGGTGTGGTCAGAGCATATGGATTTTACGAAGATGATCTCATCCTTAAAGTTGGGATCAATAATCCACATTTTCAAAAAGCCCAAGAGATCTTTGAGGGCATTAAACTGAAACTTCAAGGTTATGAGAGGAAAAGTCAGTGAACACATCGTCCAACAAACAGACGTATCGTCCAGCAGAACAAAAGCGTCTAACCCAAGCTTTTAATAGCAAAGATCCATTATTTTTAGCGTTTTAAGCATGCTGGGTTAGCAGCATAAGCAACCACCAAAAACGGGTTTTTGTTAAGCAAAGCTTTAATACACTTCATGCTTTTCTTGTTTTAGATTGATTCGTTTAGTCATGGGTTATATTATAACTTTAAGACTAGTTTGGTTATCACCTGTATGATGACGGATTGGGTTATGCGTATGGCTACGTTTTTTCGCTTTCTTTTGCTGGTGCTCTGCACTTTTTGCCTGGGCACTTATATCTGGATACAGATCTATGCAGATCCTGACTATCATTTAGAGATAGGGGGCCGCATTTTTGATATCCCACTACCCTATGTGCCCATCATTTTTTCTTCACCAACCCGTACAGGAGAACAGGGAGAAAAAATACACATTAACGATGCAGTTAATCTGCAGTTTTATTATCCCAACCTTACCTCTGAGATCGAAGAGGATGTGTTAGGTATTCAGTGTCATGGAGACTCTTTATGCACACAAATATATGATATTACTGTTGTATTTTCTAACAGTAGAGCTTTTAAGAATTCAATTAAAAAGTATTTGAAAGATGCACAATCCAACCTCAATAAAGTGTGGATGTTTGATAACACCTACTGTGTAGAACAGGATACGCCTAATTCTTTTGAGAATGAAAAAAAGCTATGCATTGTTGATGAACAACTGGTGGCTTTTTTTAGGCCTGCACCAGGAGATCTCGGTGTGGTCAGAGCATATGGATTTTACGAAGATGATCTCATCCTTAAACTTAGTATCAATAATCCACATTTCCAAAAAGCCCAAGAGATCTTTGAGGGCATTAAACAGAAACTTCAAGGTTATGAGAGGAAAAGTCAGTGAACATATGGTCCAACAAACAGACGTATCATCCAGCAGAACAAAGACCATTATTTTTTAGCGTTTTAAGCATGCTGGGTTAGCAGCATAAACAACCACCAAAAACGGGTTTTTGTTAAGCAAAGCTTTAATACACTTCATGCTTTTCTTGTTTTAGATTGATTCGTTTAGTCATGGGCTCTATTATAACTTTAAGACTACACGTTTGGTTATCACCTGTATGATGACGGATTGGGTTATGCGTATGGCTACGTTTTTTCGCTTTCTTTTGCTGGTGCTCTGCACTTTTAGCCTGGGCACTTATATCTGGATACAGATCTATGCAGATCCTGACTATCATTTAGAGACAGGGGGACGCATTTTTGATATCCCACTACCCTATGTGCCCATCATTTTTTCTTCACCAACCCGTAAAGGAGAACAGGGAGAAAAAATCCATATAAATACACATGTTAATCTGCAGTTTTATTATCCCAACCTTACTTCTGAGATCGAAGAGGATGTGTTAGGTATTCAGTGTCATGGAAACCCTGTATGCATTCAAAAATATGATATGCAGGTCCTTTTTTTTAATAGTAGAGCTTTTAAAAATTCAATTGAAAAAGATTTTAAATATGCGCAATCCAACCCCAATAAAGTATGGGTGTTTGATAACACCTACTGTGTAGAAAAGGATACGATTAACTCTTTTGATAAAGAAGAAAAGCTATGCATTGTTGATGAATATCTGGTGGCTTTTTTTAGGCCTGCACCGGGAGATCTCGGTGTGGTCAGTGTCTATGGATTTTACGAAGATGATCTCATCCTTAAAGTTGGGATCAATAATCCACATTTTCAAAAAGCCCAAGAGATCTTTGAGGGCATTAAACTGAAACTTCAAGGTTATGAGAGGAAAAGTCAGTGAACACATCGTCCAACAAACAGACGTATCATCCAGCTGAACAAAAACGTCTAACCCAAGCTTTTAATAACAAAGATCCATTATTTTTAGCGTTTTAAGCATGCTGGGTTAGCAGCATAAGCAACCACCAAAAACGGGTTTTTGTTAAGCAAAGCTTTAATACACTTCATGCTTTTCTTGTTTTAGATTGATTCGTTTAGTCATGGGCTCTATTATAACTTTAAGACTATGCGTTTGGTTATCACCTGTATGATGACGGATTGGGTTATGAGTATGGCTACGTTTTTTCGCTTTCTTTTGCTGGTGCTCTGCACTTTTAGCCTGGGCACTTATATCTGGATACAGATCTATGCAGATCCTGACTATCATTTAGAGATAGGGGGGCGCATTTTTGATATCCCACTACCCTATGTGCCCATCATTTTTTCTTCACCAACCCGTACAGGAGAACAGGGAGAAAAAATACACATTAACGATGCAGTTAATCTGCAGTTTTATTATCCCAACCTTACCTCTGAGATCGAAGAGGATGTGTTAGGTATTCAGTGTCATGGAGACTCCCTATGCATACAAAAACATGAAATGCTGATCGTTTTTTTTAATAGTAGAGCTTTTAAAAATTCAATTGAAAAAGATTTTAAATATGCGCAATCCAACCCCAATAAAGTATGGGTGTTTGATAACACCTACTGTGTAGAACAAGATCCAGCTCATTTTTTTGATAAAGAAGAGAAGCTATGCATTGTTGATGAACATCTTGTGGCTTCTTATACCCCTACACCGGGAGATCTCGGTGTGACCAGAGCATATGGATTTTACGAAGATGATCTCATCATTAAAGTTGGGATCAATAATCCACATTTTCAAAAAGCCCAAGAGATCTTTGAGGGCATTAAACTGAAACTTCAAGGTTATGAGAGGAAAAGTCAGTGAACACATGGTCCAATAAACAGAGGTATCATCCAGCTGAACAAAAACGTCTAACCCAGGCTTTTAATAACAAAGACCCCATCGCCTTTTATCAAACTATAAAAAATGCTGGGGTAGCATACGGTCAAATGGGTTTGGCCGGCGCCAGTGGTGGTTTAATGGCAGATAATAGAACCATGGCTGCCATGGGAGCCCTAACCGGTGAGTTTATGCGCAGCGTGGCAGAAGAAAGAGGGGTTACGGTAACAACCGCTCTTATTGAAAAGGTTCGTCAGGGTTTAATGACAGCACATTACAAACTGCTCAAAGGTAATGACTGGAAACCTGTAGACTCTATAAGAATCCATGATTATCACATTGAAGTGTATAAAAACAATGGATTACCTAAAGAAACTTTTTCCGGTTATTACCTCGCCCAGTTGGTTGGCAAGGATAATTGGATTCCCCTTGGGGATAGTATTCTGGATATCCTTGTTGGTTATGCCAAGGGTGCATGGGATAACTTGGATATGAACAAGGAGAATGAGCTGTCTAATAAACTAAGTATGGGTTTGGAATATATTGCAAACTTCAGCAAGGATGGCCGCTCAGACAACACCGATTCATGGGATGCGATGATTCTGCAATTGGGTATTCCAGAGAAAATCAATAAGGCAGCAAAAAACCGCTGGCTAGAAAGATATCACCAACGACGTGCTACCCAGAATAGTCGTGATGAGCCACGCGAGCAAAAGACCCAAAAAGACGACATGGTTGGCACACAAAACAAATCACCTAGCCAACCCCCGCAAAAACGTACCGTAACACCACCGTCTGAACCCCATACACCCCAACCAAACGAACAGAGACCAAACACCAGCTTACTCAACAACCCTAGCCCTATGCCTACGGTTAAGCCGCTAAAATTTAAACTAAAAACGGGTGATCATCCTTTATTTAAAGCGGCGCGAAAGCCCCCTAAGTTCTGGAGCAAGCAAGAACAGGAAGCTGTGATGAATAATCACGCCCAACAAGACAACTTTGATCATCTCTATTCAAGCTTAAAGGGTGATCTTAATAAACTGGCTGATAACTACAGGCAAAGCCGTGGTAAACAGGTTATAAGCCTGTTAGATAAAAGGGCACATCGCCAGCCAAACCGCTGGAAAAGTGCAGACCAACCGGTTCTTGATTGGGCGGGTAAGGATATGCAATAGGGTGTGGATGAAGTAGGAGAGCTGCTGGAAAAACAGGCTAAGAAGTCCAGTCCAAAGCAAGCGGTCACACGGTTACAGTCCGTCGTAAACCAGCTGGAGCAGCGCATGCAACAACCTGCCACACACACAGCCTATGGTACGGCAGACCAACCAACCGACCAACACCATTTGGTTAAGCAAGATGGGGTATTAGGCCCAAAAACAGCTGGCGCTGTAAAGTGGATGGTCCACCAATATGGGGCTGATAACTTTATGAAACACCTGGCTTAAGCGCCCCTACCCTTGCATATGTCATGGGTCAAGTGCGGTAGATATACACATGAGTATTGGCAGAAAAACAGCCTGCTCTACCCAGCCCATATAGATGATGTGTGGATAGTTACTATGGGGCAAGGCTGCGCCAAGAGGTGTTGTGGGATAAAACGAAAAAGCCCCTGCTCGGGTTAACCCAGCAGGGGCTCATATACCTCATGATCTCATTAGAGAATATCCAACACCGACTCAGGCGGGCGACCCAAAGCTGCTTTGTCGCCATGAACCACCACAGGGCGCTCCATTAATTTGGGGTGGTTTACCATGGCATCCAACAGCTGGTCGTCACTTAAAGCGGTATCTTTAAGGTTATTCTCTTTATAGGCCTCTTCCCCTTTACGCAGGATCTCACGGGGAGATTTACCCAACTTTGTTAAAAGGTCTTGCAACCCTGCTTTATCCAGCGGGGTTTTTAGATACTCCACCACCGTAGGTTCAATGCCTTTTTCCTGCAGTATCTGCAAGGTTTGACGCGACTTGGAACAGCGGGGGTTGTGGTAGATGGTGACCGACATGAGCTTTTCTCCAACTTACAACATCAAGAACAAAATCACCCCGTAGCGTCCGCCCTTACCCAGCAGAACCAGGGGAATAAATAGATAGAGTGGTGTACGAAACAAACCCGCTACCAAGGTTAGGGGATCCCCAATAATCGGTACCCAGGCCAACAGTAAGCTCCATACACCATAGCGGTCATAGCGATGTTTGGCCCGCTCCAGAGCCTGAGCGGATACAGGAAACCAACGATGATCCTGCCAATGCATCAACCAACGACCCAGGTACCAGTTTACCAATGCCCCTAGCACATTGCCAGCAGTGGCCGCCCCCCACAGTGCCCAAGCTGGCCAGCGTTCAGCAACGATCATAGCACTGAGCATGACTTCGGAAGAAAGCGGCAAAATGGTTGCAGCCAGAAATGCCAATAGGAAAAGAGAGCTCAACCCCATGCTCATCTCTCCCCCCCCCTGATCCTGTTGTAACCGAGATCTGAAGCGGATATGGGGTGGATAACATATTTGGGCATAATCTTTGCGTTACAGCTGTTGGAATCCATAGATTCTTTCGTACCCATAGGTTTTAGGCTTGACCCTGATACCGCATGTGTTGGCCCTGTATAGGGTTGAACACCTGTTAACATCCAGATGAAACCGGATCGCAGCCATGCATACCATTATCCGATTCATGCTTCTACCCATGCTCATGCTTTTGGGATTGGAGAGCCATGCGGCCCTACCCTTTGCCCATAGCACAGCACCGCCCCAATCAGCGGAAAATCAAGGGCCTAGCAAGCATAAGGCACCAGAGGCGGCCAAAGCCGTACAACGTAACCTGGATCCCCGTGCCCTGCTCACACCCCCTAAACGTGAAGCGGTTTTCTCACCGGACGGTAACCGTCTGGCGGAGACGGCGCAAGGGAGTGGTATTCAGGTACGCACCATGGGTGTTGAAGATGAAGCGGTGCGGTTAACCGGTCATCGCAATGGCATTACCGCCATGGTTTTTTCACCAGGGAGCCAACGCCTACTGACAGCGGGTGGTGATCTGCTGGTTAAACTGTGGGATCTGGATACCAGCCAACTCATCTACTCCTTGGCCGGACATGCAGCCCCCGTTCGGGATGCTGCCTTCTCATCCGACGGTCGTTTTATCCTGACCGCCAGTGATGATGGCACCGTGCGTCTGTGGGATACCGAAAGTGGACGTATGCTGGGGGGCCATCAGCGCCGTACCCGGTTACTTACGTTCACCCCGGATCGTCGCTATGCACTATCGGTGGATATGGATGATCCCCGTCTCATGCGCCGCTGGGAAGCGGTGACCGGTAAGACGGTTGGATATTTTCAAGGTCACAATAAAGCGGTAACCCGCATGGCCTATGCCCCCGGTGGGCTACGCATGGCCACTGCCGATGCCGGTGGGGGTATTATTTTGTGGGAAGCCCACAACCAAAACCCCATCAGTATTCTGGAGGGCCACACAGCGCCTGTGACCGAACTGGTGTTTAGCCAGGATGGTACGATGCTGCTCAGTGCCGACCGGTTACAGTCGTGGATTCTCTGGGATGCCCGTACCGGTCAACCACTACAGAGCGTACAAGCACCGCCCGGTGGTATTATGGCAGCCACCCTGCATGGTGGACCCCCCGCTAAACCACTCTTTTTGGGTGAACGCGGTATGTTGCGTATTTGGGATAGCTTAGGTGGTGGGGGTGCTTACACCCTGCTTAACCCCCCAACCCATGATCCCATAATGCCCAACCAAGGGGTTGAAATGGGTATGCCACCTGGTACAGCAGGACCCCATGTACCGGGTGCATGGATGCGCCAAAATGCAGGTGTACCTGCCCAGTCTATGGGTGGTGAAGCGCCCATGGGCAACATAGGCTATGGTGCCCCCGGTGCCGGTATGCCCGGTGGTCCAGCACTCAATAGCCCAGGTATGCAAACCACACCCGCTATGCCCGCTCAGGAGGTACAGTCTGGTACCGCTATTCCTGATCCAAATGGTCACCGACAGCGCCAAACCCCCATGATGGGTCGTGGCCAACAAGCCCCCACAGCCGGACCTTCTATTCCTGGTGGTGCCTTGTTACCCCAACCACGCCAAGCCCCAACCCATATCTTACCCAACCAAGGTAGTGCCCCCCGTGGCCTGATCCCTGCGGCACCCCCTGCGGTGGGTCGACCTGGTGCTGGTCTGCTACAGCCCAATGGCCAGCCCACGAGCAATCGCCGTGTGGCACTGGATACACCCCGTACCATGCAAGGGGAGATGATTCCCGGACCTGGACGCCTGTATCCATCCACCGCTGCGGGCCATACCGCACCGATGGTGGCTTCTGCAGCTCCGTTGGCACCCCGTAAACCCAGTGCCCGTTTTAGTCCAAAACCGTTGGGGCAAGTGCTCTCCGCACCGCCTATTCCAGCCGCTTCTGTCGCGACCCAAACGGTTAATGCGCCTATTCCAGCCACAAAGCCTATTATCCAGCGGGTTGCTTCAGCCAAACCGGTTATGAACCGGCCCACAAGTACGGCCAAAAAAGTACGTAAGCCCCAACGGGCACCTGTAAAAACCAAGCCCATTACCCAAAAGAACACCAAGAGCACCCCTAAAAAAGCGTACACATGGGTAAAGCCTAAAAAACCCGCCGCCAAACCCCTACACCTGGCTGCGACCCCTAATCCTGAAACCGTGCCCATGCACGATAGCAACAGCGTGGTGGATGCCGATACGGGGATTACCTTTGTTAAAGTACCCGGTGGCTGCTTTACCATGGGTGGTAATGACAAACATCTGACGCCGCCTGAGCGCCCAGCCCATAAGGTGTGTGTCAAACCCTTTTGGATGAGCCGTTTTGAGGTCACCCAAGGGCAGTGGCAGTCTATGATGAAAAAGAACCCATCCTTTTTCAAACTGGGCCCAAACTACCCTGTTGAACAGGTTTCTTGGGACGATACCCAACGCTTTATCCGTAAAATCAACCGTAAGGTTGGTCGTCAAGTCTATCAACTCCCCACCGAAGCACAGTGGGAGTTCGCTTGCCGCAGTGGTGGCCGGGATGAGAACTACTGTGGTAGTGATAACCTGAGTGCCGTGGGTTGGCATAAAGGTAATGGGGGACTCTCCACCCATGCGGTGGGGTTGCGCCGCCCCAATGGGTTGGGTCTGTTTGATATGACCGGTAATGTGTTGGAGTGGACGCGAGATGGCTTTCAAGCCAACTACTACAGCAAAAGCCCCAAGCAGGACCCCAGTGGTCCTAAGGTGGCCAAGCACCGCACCGCCCGTGGTGGTAGCTGGCGTACGCCCCCTCCAGATGAAGCCCGCGCCACGCTGCGCCACGATCTATCACCCAAGCTAAAACATGCCTCGTTGGGTTTCCGGGTTATCCGCGCTACACCGCCGCGCCCTGCCCGTACGGTGGTACGCCGTGCCGGGGAGCGTCGAGCTTCGGCCATTAAGGTCAAGCAGTTGAATATAGCCCAAGCTCAACAGCCGAATATGGTGAATGGTATTCCCCGCTTTGTCACGCCACAGGCTGGCAGCATGGACCCCCCACCCATTATTCTACCCACTAAGTAAGATCACAGACCAAAGGCCAGCTCAATGAGCTGGCCTTTTTTTTAAAAGCTATTCTCTTCTGCCCCTCTACTAAGAGCTCTTCAGGCAGGATGGATGTGATCTGTATATCTGTCACCATTAATAAGCCTATCGATACGGTCACCAAAGCGCCTGACCCGACCGTGTACAGGGAACAAGGGGATCATGCCCACTCCCCTGAGCGGAGGGGCCATGGTGTGCGTTTGCGCATTGGATCTGTAGCATGTGCCGTGGCGGCACCTCTCAACCACAACCAACCTCTATGCAAACAGGCGTGTCCTCACAACCAATGCCTCGGTTATGGCACCTGTCCCAGAGCTGGGTTCTTGATGGTTGGGATGGTGGTCATCGATCATCCCACAAGCTCTTCATCATGATCTTGCCCACTCCTCCTACATACTGATAGACAGAAAATAGCGCATAGAAAAAGGGCTTTGTGAAAACCACAAAGCCCTTCTTGGCAGAAGCGGGTGCGTTAGTTCCGCTACATGCGTGCCAGATGCATCAACTTTTTCCAGCCATCCAGGGTGCGACCCCGTACCATCAGTGCATGGGGCTTGGTGTCCCACATTTTGTAGACCACCATATCCTCTTGAACGGCAGGTTCATTTTTAACCAAAAACAGTGCCCGGTAGGGAGCATCTGCCGCGACACCTAGATCCTGCTTACGAACCCGGGCCTGTAACAGATAGGCGTAGCAGCCTTGCCCGGCAGATTGACACTCCTGAACCCCATGGGGCATGCCCCCTGCCACTTCCCAACTCTCCCGTAGCAGTGGTTCGACCTCATGCATTTTTAGACGCATCACCCCCATCTCTCCACGGGGGTCAAAACCCAGCGCTTGCAACTGCTCAGCGGTGGTCATAAAAGGTGAGACTTCATCAAAGGCAGCTCTGGCCTGGGTGTACTGGGACCACCCCTGAGTGGCCACCTTGGCTGGAGCTTGAGCACTCTGAGGGCCATGCAGGGCACAACCACTGAGCAGACCCAAAGCCACCATCATCATGACTGGTTTCCATATTTTCATATCTTCCCCTCCTCTGTCGTCAGGAAGCGCTCTATCAAGCTGCCAAGCACCCTGAAAAAGCGGCACAGATACCAAAGATCGCATTACCCATAATGCAACCTGCGTCATGGCACCCCGCTTAAGAAACTTATCGACATGATGTAGGAAAGCTTTAGGTTTCCTTTTATTTTCAACCTCTTTCGTATTACAACACATACTATACCAACAACCTCCTTTTCTTTTCTAATCCCTCTTTAATACATACCGCCCTCTACAACGTTATCACCAACGAGAGGGGCAAGAACGGGTCGATTCATCAAACCATCGCTTCGTATTATGCAGCCCCAACCCACGTGGACCATCTCACCCTTACGAAGGGAAAAATATCGTCCCTTGCTCGGGCTAGCCCCAGCCCCTACCCTGAGATCTATCCACCTCCAACCCCGGTTATGACCTATCTATGTCTGCTAAACCCCCACCCCCTTATCAAGAGGCTGTTGCACGGTTAAAAGCCGGTCAGGTTGAACAGGCCATGCAGGCTTTTTTGCAAGTGGCGCCGTCGGATGCATACTATTTTGCAGCCCGGCTTAACCTGGGTATTCATGCCCACCAGCAACAGCGCTGGGCCGAGGCTGAGCAGCACTACCAAGCTGCACTGCAGGCAGCCCCCCATGATCCACAAAGTCAAAAACAGCTGTTTAACCTCTACCGTGCTCAAAATCGCCAAGAGGATATCAAACGGTTGACCCAGCAGTGGCTGCACGATGGCAGCCACACCCTACAGCTGTGGCAACAGCGGGCCACCCTGTTGCGTGAGGTTGGGGATATCAAAGCGGCTTTGATCTGCTATGACTACTGCCGGCACCTACAACCGGACAACCCCAATTTTTCCATGGCCATGTCAAATCTGCTCATGGCACAAAACCGGGTGGAGGAGGCCATTGCGGTTTTTAAAGGGGCCGTCATGCGGCAACCACACCTTGCCCAGGTGATGCACCGTTTTACCCGGTTACTCAGACAGGCCGGACATCTGGAGGAAGCGGAAGCGTGGTTACGCCGATTGATTGACCAACACCCCGATCAGGATGATGGGCGCATTGACCTGGCCAATCTACTGATGCAGCAAGGTCAGTTGGAGGATGCCGCACAGCTACTGGAACAAAACCGGGCCGAATGTGCCATCTCACACATTAATCTGGGGGTGATCCGCAATCGGCAGGAGCGCTTTGCTCAGGCCCGTACTCACTTTGAGCAAGGGGTGGCACTGGACCCAGAAAACCGGCAAGCGATCTATAACCTAGCCAACCTCTACATCAATATTAAACAGTACGATCAAGCTCAAACACTGCTGGAGCGAGCCACGGTTCAACAACCGGATATTGAGGAGTGGCACACCACCCTGGCCAAGGTGTATGAACAACAGGGGCAAACCCAGCAAGCGATCCACTGCTTAGAACAGCTACTGGCCCGCAAAGCCAACCGCAATGCCTGGATGCAGCTTAGCGCCCTCTACCGCAACAGTGGCCAACACCCCCAAGCGTTAGAGGCCATTGAACAGGCCATTAAGCTGGACCCTGATCATTTAGAAGCCCGCAGCCACCAACTGTTCCTGGCCCACTACCTGCCCGACACCGACCAACCCCAAATGGTTGAACAGGCCAAGATCTATGGTAAACGGGCCCAACAGCAGGCCAAGCCTAAGCCCCACCCGCCCCCCCAAGCCTTGACCCAACCTTTACGCATTGGTTGGGTATCCGGTGATCTGCGCAACCACCCTGTGGGCTATTTTTTAGAGGCCATTACCCACCATTTTGACCCACAGCGTATTGAGCTCTTTGCCTACAACAGTGGTAAACGTGGCGATGCACTGACCCAACGCTTACAACAGACCATTACCCATTGGCGTCACATACAATTTATGGACGATGCCCAGGTCGCCCAACTGATCCGACAGGATGGGATTCAGATTTTGGTCGATCTATCCGGCCATACCGCCAAACATCGTCTACCCCTGTTTGCTTGGAAACCAGCCCCCATACAAGCCACATGGCTGGGTTATTCCGCCACCACAGGTATTGCACAGATCGATTATATTATGGGAAATGCCCACACCCTGCCCGAGGCTGAAGCACACCTGTATGTAGAAAAACGTTGGCTACTCCCCCACAGTCATCTGTGCTTTACCGCGCCGGATCTGGATGTTGAAGTCAATCCACTACCCGCACTGGAAACAGGATCTGTGACCTTTGGCTGCTTTAACAAAGTGGCCAAGTATAATCCAGAGGTTTACCAGTGCTGGGCTGAGATTCTGCACCGCATACCCAATAGCCGTCTCTATCTTAAGCAGGGTATTTTTTCCAGTGCTCAGGTTACCGAGCAGGTAAAACAAGCTTTTAAGGATTGGGGGATTGATGCAAACCGGTTAATTTTGGAGGGAGGGTCTGAACGTCATGCCTATTTCCGCTGTTATCATCAAGTCGATATGATCTTGGACCCCTTCCCCTTCCCTGGTGGCACCACCAGTGTGGAAGGGTTATGGATGGGGGTTCCGTTTGTGACCCTTAAGGGGCACCGCTTTATGGCCCATCAGGGGGAAAGCCTACTACACCATGCAGGCTTGGCCTCTTGGATTGCAGAGGATACCCAAGATTATGTGGAAAAAGTGGTGGCTCTAGCCCGTGACCTACCCGCACTGGCTCAACTACGCCAAACCCTACGGGAACAGGTCCTGGCTTCACCCTTGTTTGATGCCCCCCTAATGGCCAATGATCTCATGACCGCCTGGGAGTGCATGTGGGCTGAGGCCCTTTAAGCCAACCGAGTTGCCAGTTGACCCACCTTCTCCACCACCGCACTGCGTGCCACCACCAAATGGGCACCAGCCTCTTTGGCGGCTTTTAAGCGCTCAACCTGCACATGGGGGCCAAAGGCCACCAGTTGCGCATCAGGATAGGCGTTTAATAGCTCTGTGATACGCTCCAGCGCATTATTGGGACGCAGGTCCAGGGCAATGATCTGCGGGTTCTCCGTGCTCTTATCGTTGACCACCGTCAGCCCCTTGGCTTTCCAGTTTGACTCCAACTGAACTTTACTCAGCAGATCATCACACACCAGCATTACCACAGCCATTGCACACCTCTATTGTCTCTGAACTTATGGGGGTCACTCTATGAGTGCCCTATGCAAAAATGGTTTCATGGATCTGAACTTAAAAAGAAAAACGCCCCCGACCAAGGGTCGGAGGCGTTTTAAATCCATCAAGATGATCCAGGTTGGATCGACAGCACACTTACATCATGCCGCCCATACCACCCATGCCACCCATGCCGCCCATGTCACCAGCAGGCATAGCAGGCTCATCCTTAGGCAGTTCAGCAACCATCGCTTCGGTGGTGATCATCAAACCAGCCACGGAAGAAGCGGACAGCAGTGCGTGACGCACAACCTTGGCAGGATCGATCACACCGCTGGCAACCATGTCGCCATACTCACCACTGGCAGCATTGTAGCCAAAGTTGGTCTCATCGGTCTCAACAACCTTGTTGATGACCACAGAACCCTCAGCACCGGCGTTACCAGCGATGATGCGCAGAGGCTCTTCCAGTGCGCGGGTTACGATGCTGATACCCACTTGCTGGTCGTTGTTGGCACCTTCCAGAGCAGCCAGCTTAGCACCACGGGCGCGCAGCAGAGCCACACCACCACCAGGAACAATGCCCTCTTCCACAGCAGCGCGGGTAGCGTGCAGCGCATCGTCAACACGATCCTTACGCTCTTTCACTTCAACTTCCGTTGCACCACCAACCTTGATCACAGCAACACCACCGGCCAGCTTGGCCAGACGCTCTTGCAGCTTCTCACGGTCGTAGTCGCTGGTGGTTTCGTCGATCTGAGCACGGATCTGGTTAACGCGGGCCTTGATGGCCTCAGCATCGCCAGCACCATCAACGATGGTGGTGTCTTCTTTGGTCACCACGATGGACTTGGCAGTACCCAGCATATCCAGGGTAACGCTCTCGAGCTTAACGCCAACATCTTCAGAAACCAGTACACCACCGGTCAGGGTAGCGAGATCTTCCATCATGGCTTTACGACGGTCACCAAAGCCAGGTGCTTTAACGGCACAGATTTTCAGGCCGCCACGCAGCTTGTTCACAACCAGCGTCGCCAGGGCTTCGCCCTCAACATCTTCGGCAATGATCATCAGGGGACGGGAAGACTGAACAGCACCTTCCAGAATTTGGATGATCTGCTGCAGGTTGGAGATTTTCTTCTCTACCAACAGAATCAGAGGATTTTCCATCTCGACCAGCATTTTGTCAGCGTTGGTGACAAAGTAGGGAGAGAGGTAACCACGGTCAAACTGCATACCTTCAACAACGTCCAGGGTGGTCTCGAGACCTTTGGCTTCCTCGACGGTGATCACACCCTCTTTACCAACCTTGTCCATGGCTTCAGCGATCATATCGCCAACCACTTGGTCGGAGTTGGCGGAGATGGTACCAACCTGGGAGATTTCCTGGCTGTTGGTCACTTCGCGGGAGATACCCTGCAGACCTTCGATCACAGCTTCAACCGCTAAGTCGATGCCGCGCTTCAGATCCATGGGGTTCATGCCAGCGGCAACGGCCTTCATACCTTCACGGATCAGAGCCTGGGCCAGTACGGTTGCGGTGGTGGTGCCGTCACCAGCAACATCAGCGGTCTTAGAGGAGACCTCACGCACCATCTGTGCACCCATGTTCTCGAACTTATCTTCCAGTTCGATCTCTTTGGCAACAGAAACGCCGTCCTTGGTCATACGGGGGGCGCCCCAGGACTTGTCCAGAACCACATTACGGCCCTTAGGACCCAGGGTTACTTTAACAGCGTTAGCCAGGATGTTTACACCATCCAGCATTTTGGCGCGGGCGGATTCGCCGAACATTACTTCTTTGGCAGCCATGTTATGCTTCCTCTTACCTATTTAAATGCGCAAAGCGCGTTTCTTTATTTTATGGTCAAAGTGGAATGGGAAATTAACCCAAGATACCCACGATGTCGGACTCACGCATGATCAGCAGATCAACACCATCGATGCGCACTTCAGTGCCACCGTACTTAGAGAACAGTACAGTGTCGCCCACTTTTACTTCCAGAGGACGCACGTTGCCGGCATCACTCACAGCACCTGCACCAACGGCTACAACTTCACCCTGTACAGGCTTCTCTTGAGCGGTGTCAGGAATGATGATACCACCAGCAGTTTTAGCGTCAGACTCGGTACGCTTTACAACAACACGGTCATGCAGCGGACGAAAATTGATCGACATGGGATTGCCTCCGAAAGATCCTGTTTAACATCTATGTGATCGGTCTAAATAGACCGGTTTCGATATCGTATTGGTGCATATGTGGGGTCGACCATGGGGGATTGCAACCCCAGCCGAGAAAAAAAAATCAAAAACAGTGATTTTTTTCCGCGCCTCACACCTGAACCCCTTCAACGCGAAGGCGGTACTCTATAGGAGGCCTCACAAAATGTCCATCCATCCCAGTGAGGATTTTTAAAGCTTTTTGCCCAAACACCATGACCACCCCCCCCAGCGTTCCTATGACCGATGAAGAATGGATGGCGGATCGGGCTCTCCCGCATGGACACAGCAGCAACCACCGACAGGCTTTATCGGGGGATTCCACCATTTTCACACCCATTTTTTTTCATTGTCGGGCGTAGATCCATAGGTTGAGAAACAAACAGCCCATAGAAAAGGGGAAAGAGGCTGAGACCAAAGCGCGCGACGCAGGATATCTTTTCTCATCCGCAGCCAGATCGTCGGTTCGGTTTTACAGAGCACCGAGGAGCATCCACCAAAGGATATCTAAAGGTACAAGCAGCAGCAGTGTCAGCAGTGCCAATAGAAAGGTCATCTTGATCAGATCCTTAAAAGGAATACGACCCAACTGCGCCGCCACCACCAACGGTGGGGCTTGATAAGGCAGGATGGTGGTAGAGTACCCCAGCACCTGGATCATCAACAGGGTATGAAGCTCCAAGCCGGATGCCTCGGCCAACGGCTGAGCCAGGGGGCTCATTACAGCCGGTAAACCTGGCTGTGTGGTCAATAGACTCATAAACACCGAGCCCAAAGAGAGGTTGGTCCAGTTCACCACAGGGGCATCTTCACTCAAGGGTAAGAAAGCCAAAACCTTTTCGGCCATTAAATGACCCAAACCGGTCTCGGCCACCACCGCCCCCATACCAATAATACCTGCGACATAGAGCAGAGGAGAGAGGTTGAACTGGCTAATGGTACGCCCCTCCACCAAACGGGCACCCGGCAACAGACAAAAAACCGCCACACCCAACCCGACCCAGGCTGGGGAAATGCCGTGTGCAAAATCCGTTACCCACAACACAATGGCCAGGGTCAGCAGCAGGGCCAAACGTAGCTCAGACGTTGTATAGGGTACGCGCTCTGTCTGACTGGCCATCACCGGCAGGGTGGGTTTGTCATGGTAAAAATAGGTGATCAACCCTGTGATCAGCAGGCTTTTGCCCAAACCGAGCAGTGGGAAGTGCAACAGCAGATAACCACCATAGGAGGGTGACCAGCTATAAAGAGATTCGGCCGCCCCGACCATAACCATATTGGGAACATTGGCAGGTAGAATACCAAAACCCGGGAAAAAGCTCCCCATCGCCCCCGCCAACAGAATACCAATATACCCCCGCGAGCCCACTGCATAGCCCATCTGCTGCGCTAAACGCTGCATGAGAGGCACAATCAGTACAGCACGACCCATGGAAGAGGGCATGAGAAAGGCCAACACCATACCAAAGATAACAATGGCCGCGATCAACCCCCCATATTGGGCCGGCGCATGGTGGGCCAGTTTATGGGCCAAACGGGTATCCAAGCCGGTATGTTTCATGGCGGCCCCGATAATGATACCGGCAAAGACCAACCAAAAGGCTGAGGTCAAAAAACCAGAGAAGACCATAGCCGGTGCTGCAATACCGCTAAGAATGGCCAATAGAAAGAAAATTAGTGCGGTTAAATGTTCTGGAATCGCACCGGAAGCCCAGCCACTTATGGCAAAAAGCACAATGGCCAATGCCCCATTGAGTAGGGTGGTCTCAAAGGGTTGTAGAGTCACGATCAACAGCGCCAGGAGCGCACCAAGGGCAAAGACGAGTTTAGAGATGGGCACAAGCATGCTCCCAAAGAGATGATCGAATAGAACCTTGGACACCAGACCTGTAGAACCTGTTCAAAAACGGCTGCTGTTTAAAAGAAAGGATCCCCCCACAGCACTACAGGAGCCGCGATCAACGGATATGAGGTCACAAACCAGCTAGGAAGCAAAACGGTGGGAAACAGGGGATGAGATCAAGCGATGTCCCGATCTCTTGCGATGCGGAAGGGTACCTCTAATCTGTTGAGCCAACCCTTGCACACAGTGGCAGGAGCAAGGGCCAACGCTAAACAGTTTTACGACCAAACAAGCCCTCTCATGCTGACCATGATCAAGCTTTGGGCTAAGCCTGCCATACCCTAAACGCACCCATTGGGGTGGGCTTGTAACCAGCAGGGGTACTGTATCTACAGTCAAATGAAAAGATTGTACGATCTAGATCCGCCCCCAACCTCACCACACCGTGCGTGGGGGCGTTATCCAAGACCCCCATAGGGGGAAACACCCATGAGGATAACTGGGGGTCTGTGGGCATACCTGCCCAAACGGGGTGTGATCCCTGGTAACCTAGAGACTTCACCTACCCCAGGTCGATGAAGCTCTGGTTCCATAAAGGGATTAATCCAGCGCTTTAAACCGAACCTTGGCGCCCGCTTTTTCCGCTTCACCCTGTAAACGCCCTAAGACGGAAGGTGCCATCTCTACGGTTAAAAAGGTGGATTCATCATTCATACGGGTCTCCATAACCGAGGCTTCGGCATGGAACTTCGCCAACCAACGTCCATCGGAGACCGGCAAGGTGACCTGATAGCGCACCATGGCCCGTCCCACCGCCGCCCGTAAGGTGGTGAGTAGCTCATGAACCCCCTCACCAGTTTGGGCTGAGATACCAATGGTATCCTCCCGAGCCAGCTCCCGCTCCAGCACCCCACGGCTCTCCAGCATATCCACTTTGTTGTACACTGTGATGGTACGCGTGTGCTGAATATCCAGCTCTTGCAACACCTCTTCAACCGAATCCACATAGTTTTCCCACTCAGGATCCGACAAATCCACCACATGCAGCAACAGATCAGCGCTGATCACCTCTTCCAGGGTGGCCTTAAAGGCGGCCACCAACTGGTGGGGCAGTTGGCGGATAAAACCCACGGTGTCGGATAATAAAACCCGCCCTCCTTCTGGCAGATCCACCGCACGCATGGTGGGGTCCAGCGTGGCAAATAGCTTATCCTCCGCCATCACACCCGCATTGGTTACCAGGTTGAACAGGGTGGATTTACCCGCGTTGGTATAGCCCACCAAGGCCACAGTATAGAGGGGAATTTCCTTACGGGGTTGGCGCTGTAAAGCACGGGTACGCTCAACCTCCTCCAACTGTTTTTTTAACTTATGAATGCGGTTACGGATCAGACGACGGTCAACCTCAATCTGTCGTTCACCCGGACCACCACGTAGACCGACCCCACCACGTTGACGCTCCAGGTGGGTCCAGGAACGAACCAACCGGGATTGCTGATACATTAACGAAGCCAGCTCAACCTGCATGGTCCCTTCCCGCGTACGGGCACGGGCCGCAAAAATCTCCAGGATCAAACCGGTTCGGTCCACCACCTTGACGTTAAGATGCTTCTCAAGGTTACGCTGCTGGATCGGCGTTAAGGCATGGTTGACCACCGCCACATCGATCTCATTGATCTTAATCTGGTGGGCCAACTCTTCAACCTGCCCGGAACCAAAATAGGTCGACGGAACCACCTTCTGTAAAGAGAGCAGCTGTGCGGTGTGAATGTCCAAACCAGCGGTGGTAGAAAGATGCACCAGTTCATCCAGCAGGCGCTGGGAGGCATCGCGGGTGATCTTGGGCTCCAGAGCTTGGAGCAGTATGGCCCGATCAGGGGCTTGATGGGTATCAAGCATGGGCATAAAGGCCAAGGCGCTCCATGTGGAGCGCCTTGTTCACATCAACTAAAAAACGCAAATCGTTTATTCCTTACTATCTTTACGCTCAGGACGCTCATCCCGCTCATCACCGGTATGGATGTTGCGCGAGGGCATCACTGTGGAAATGGCATGTTTAAAGACCAACTGTGTGACACTGTTTTTCAGCAACAGGCAGTAGTTGTCAAAGGAGGTGATCATCCCTTGCAGCTTAATACCGTTGACCAAAAAGACCGTGACCGGCACTTTTTCCCGGCGTAGGGTATTCAAAAACGGATCCTGTACATTGTGTCCGGCATGGCTGCCCATGGTCCACTCTCCCTATCATCATTCTCGTTATAAGTCCGGCATCGGGTGCGGATCATCCGTCCCAGCTCATCAATGGGTTCAACCCAGCGTATGAGGACCAAAGGCCTATGTCCGGCAAAAAAACAAATCATTCTTGCACAAGCGACCGAAAGAGGTCTGTCAATTCTTTTTTGGCCACCCTACGAATTTTTAAACGGTCATAGGGTGGTACTCAACCAAAAAACGTTATTTTTTCAGAAAAAAATGCAAAAAAGCTTCAACTGTGGTTAAAGCAGCCTGTTTTGCCCCGTTTGGCTCTAACCAATGCAGCCCGGGTTCACCATTTAACCACGTGGTTTGACGTTTGGCATAGCGGCGACTGTCCTGTTGGCCAAGCTCCACGGCACGGGCCAAATCATACTGACCATCCAGATAACCCATCAATGCGCGGTAACCCACCGCACGCATGGCAGGCAGATCTTTATGGTAGCCTTGTGCTCGCAGGGTCTGGACCTCTTCCAAAAATCCTTCGCTTACCATCTGTTCAAAACGTTGGTTAATGCGCGCATACAGGGTTGCCCGTGGCCACTGGATGGCCAATTTGCAGATCGCCAGTGCAGGACCTTCAGGTTTTTGTTCCCGGCTCAGTCGTTGCCAATGGGATAAAGCGGTACCACTGGCTGTATAGACCGACAACCCCCGGATAATACGCTGACGGTCCCGTGGCTCCACCCGGCCAGCCCATTCAGGATCAACCTGTTTAAGCTGTGCATAACATGCGGCCAAACCTTCCTCTGTCTCCGATTTGGCATTAAGCTCGGTCAAGAGAGCGGGCTCTACTTCTGGGATATACGCAATACCCTGCTCTACGGCCCGAAAATAAAAACCGGTGCCGCCCACCAAAGCAGGAATAACCCCCCGCCGGTGGCAATCTTCAATGATCTCTATGGCTGCCCGACGAAAACGCCCCGCAGAAAAAGGATCATCCGGTGTCGTAATATCCATTAAATGGTGGGGAACCGCGTTCCGTTCTTGCATTGTGGGCTTGGCCGAACCAATATCCATTCCCTTGTAGACCTGAACCGAATCGGCGTTTACGATCTCCAAAGGGAAATGCTCGGCCAGATGCAGGGCCAGCCCGGTCTTACCCGACGCGGTAGGGCCCATTACATAAAGCACCGGAATGGCCGCAGGGTCATCGCTATTTATAGAGGATTGATCAACCATGTTGCTTGAAAACCGTATTGCGCTGGTAACCGGTGCAGGTGCCGGTATTGGTAAGGCCATTGCCATGGGTTTTGCGGCCCAGGGCGCCACCGTACTGCTACTGGGTCGGACCCAGGAGAAGTTGGAAAAAGTCTATGATGCCATTACCGAGGCCGGGGGCAAAGCTACCATCGTACCTCTGGATCTGGAAAATGGCATGGGGGCGATTCCTGAACTGGTTAAAAATACCCACGCACGCTATGGAAAACTGGACATTTTAGTGAACAACGCCGGGCTTTTGGGTACCTTGGCACCCATGGAGTTTTATAAGCCTGAAGAGTGGGAACAGGTGATGCGGGTTAATGTGACGGCACCCTTTTTTCTCACCCGTGAATTTATGCCCCTACTCAAATTGAGTGATGATGCTTCTGTCATCAACGTCAGTTCCAGTGTCGGGCATGAGGGACGTGCCTTCTGGGGTGCCTATGCTGCCTCCAAAGCGGCTCTGGTTAACATGACAGAGACCTGGGCCCAGGAGTTGGAAAAATCCAGTGTCCGCATGAACAGTGTCAACCCTGGCGGTACAGCCACCACCATGCGGGCTGAGGCTTTTCCTGGTGAAGATAAAAATACGCTTCCCGTACCGGAGGCGATCTTCCCGGTCTTTCTCTATCTGGCCAGCACACACAGCAAAGATGTACGTGGTCAGCACCTGAAAGCCCGTGACTGGATGGATTGGACATCCGCATAATCACCTGTTTGATCGGTGGCACCTGGTGGCGATAAAACACCAACTGTCGTGACCTGGTGCCCCTGATCAACCGGGCCCTTGCCCCACCAACAGGCCCGTTAAGATCTCGGCACATGCGCAGAACTGCTTCTCCTATTCCCTAACGGATCTCAGGCCCCAACACTACTTTTATGTTGGCCTATAACCCCCACAATTCATACCGTTCCAGCTCTCCCCCCTGTGGGATCCCCTCATCATCAGCAACAGGCACCCGACAGGCATGATGGTACATAGGTTGGCTCTACAAACAGGGTCGGCAGGGCATGCCAAGCGATCACACGCCATGTATTAAGGAAAGTAGAGAAAAGGATGATCAAGCATGTTCGGTCTGGGGCTTGTATCATCAATAGGGTATCGGCGGAAAGAACCCTAGGTGGTTTAGGCTCATACTGGGGGCCACCCCAACCTAGCTCTGTCACAGAACCGGGGCAGGTAAGTTGAGAGACCTCTAACGAGGATATCTCGGTGGCAATCTCTCACAGGCAGGGACAAAGCGGTTTAAGGTTGAACCGACTCCCGAACTTTCTCGGCCGTTAAATCCTCAACCATATGCAGTTCGTGGATTTCACTTTTAGTCTCACTAATGACACGATCATAGAGTGCCTGAATTTTAGGATCCACCTCTTGCTGCTCTTCCACACGCATACGGTAGAGCGTCATTTTATTGAGAAAATTGTGTAGGATATGGTGAACTGCCCCCAAAGTTGCCTGATAAAGCTGGGCTTTTTCCTGCTCTTTTTTCTCAATGGCCATGGCATCCATACGGATCAGAATAAACAGCATAAAGCTGGTCAGCACCACATAGATCCAGCCTTTAAAGGTCTGCACCAAACCCATAAATTGTGGGTCACTTACCAACATTTCCAAGACCCGATCAGACACAAAAATCCATAACACCCCAAATAGGGCATAGTAGAGTGTAATGCGATAGTAGACCGGTAGGCGTTGCATGCGCTTGCTCCTGGTATCATCAAACCCAATTGGCAAAATGATCTCTTTGACATCACCAAAGATAATGATAATTAAGTGGCCGAAATAAGGAAAGGCGTTACACAGGTCACCAAAAAAAGGGAAAATAGTCCTTCTTTGGTGACCTGTCACTCTGCGTTTTTCATGCAGAAACATCCGGGGAGGCTAATTTTGAGAGTAGCGTAAAACGACAAAGTTTCAAAGAAGAATGATTTTCATCTACAAATAGAAGGTTGGCATTTCTTTAATCCATACCATTCACCATGATGCCATGGTGATCCCTTTAAATCTGCGACCCACAACGATAGTTGTGGTGATTCTATCCCTATGGGTAAAACTGTGTAAAGTTAGGTCAAACAGGCCATCCGATGACTAAGAAGCCATTCAGCTCTTTACCTAAGAGTCATGGGAACCCCCTATCCAGGAGCATAGAAGTGATGGTCAACAGCGCACCAAACCACATGATATGGCAGGTTGTCATCTTACTCTTGCCGCTGAGTATGGCGTCCGCAGCCATGGTGGATAGTGGTCAGGTCGCCTGTTACAACAATCGGGGGGAGATCGCCTGTGCCGATCCAGATGAACCTTTTTTTGGGCAGGATGGCAACTACCACAGCCAACAACCCAGCTACCAAGATCTTGGGGACGGCACAATCTTCGATCAACAGACGGGCTTGATGTGGTCTAAAGGGGTGAACCGCCATAAAGTCTCCTTAGCTCAAGCTCACCATATGGCCCAGCAGATGAACTTGGGGGGACATAAGGATTGGCGGGTTCCCAATATTAAAGAGCTCTACTCATTGATTGATTTCCGGGGGTATACCGGTTTTTCCCACCCCAGACAGCGGGGTGGCATGGGCTTTGGGCGTCATCGCCAAACCCAAAAACCCGATTTACGCCAAGTACCCCATAATGCCATACCCTTCATCAATACGGATTACTTTGATTTCCGCTACGGCAATACCCAAATAGGGGAACGTTATATTGATGGCCAGTGGCTCTCCCGCACCGAGTATGTTGGCACCACCATGGGGGGTAACCGCACCCTGTTTGGGGTGAACTTTGCGGATGGACGTATCAAAGGCTATGGATTTTACCGTCCCCATGGGCCACGGGTTGCCAAAACCTTTTATGTACGCTTTGTACGGGGCCCCCGCTATGGGCACCACGATTTTGAGAACCATGGCGATGGTACCATAACCGACCATAAAACCGGGCTGATGTGGGCGCAGCAGGACAGTAAACGGGGCATGAACTGGCAAGCTGCCCTAGCCTATGCCCAAAACAGCATATTGGCCGGTTATGAGGATTGGCGTTTACCCAACGCCAAAGAGCTGCAATATCTGGTGGATTATACCCGTGCACCGGATGTCACCAACTCCGCAGCCATTGACCCTGTTTTTGAGACCTCCACCCTGATCAACGAGGCAGGGGAGAGTGATTATCCCCACTTTTGGACCGGCACCACCCATCTGGACGGACCCCATCCGGGCGGGGATGCCGTCTACTTGGCGTTTGGTCGCGCCATGGGCAAAATGTTTGGACGTATTATGGATGTACATGGTGCAGGGGCACAGCGTGGTGATCCCAAAGTGGGTAAGGCCAAGATCGGCCATGGCCCCCAAGGGGATGCACGGCGGACAAACAATTATGTTCGTCTGGTACGGGGTGGTGTAAACCACACCCCACCCCAAAAAAGCGATGCACACCACTATCCCAACCATATTATGGTCAAAACAGCAGAGGGATTATCCCCACAACAGCCCGGCATGTCTCATCAAGCTTTTCAGCCCCCCATGGGTACCGACCGCCGTGGACGATCCCGTAGACAGGGTGGCTTTATGGCCCATTGGGATCGTAATCAGGATGGACAGGTCACCCAACAGGAGTTTACTGGACCCCCGGCACACTTTAACCGGTTTGACCGTAACCAGGATGGCATCATTGCTCAGGATGAGGTGCCTCACCCACCGCCACGTCAGCACCCATCCTCCAGCAAAACCTATTATTAATCGTCATACACGCCACCTGCGCCCCCACCACGCTGCCCTGGTCGCCAAGACCAACAGACCCCCATGGGGGTGTAAGGATGCCACCGCTAGCCACGGCCCTACCCTGCATAAGACGTTCAATCTTTTGGCGGCTTTCTCGCACACTTTATATGTGGAACATAGCGAAACTGCCGATTGATCGGGATCACCAACATCCCGTATCTATCAATCACGGTCTACACCATCGGTACTAGGGCGCAAACAGATCCATAACGGTTAGAAAGGGGTCACCCCTACCAGTTGTTGGTATGGCTTAACCCTGAACCTTCAGAACCCGTCTAAGCGGATGGATGGCACGGCAGGGCACAGACACCTCAACAACCATCGGTATGGTTGGCTGCGTTTAAACCTTAGATCAAGGGCTGTACAAGGGGGGGGTATAACGAAAAAAACCCACCCCGTAGGGTGGGCTGAATACTCTTTCTTAGAGGAACAGGCTCTCCAGCTGGGCCACACTCTCATCCAGATTCGACGGATCTTCCACCGTCTGTTGCAGGAACTCACGAATGGGTTCAATAAACTGAATGGCCCGGTCAATCCGTGGATTACTGCCTGCCACATACGCACCGATGTTAATCATATCTTCTGCTTTGGCGTAGGTTGCTAAGATCTCACGCAACTGACCGGCTGCACCTTTGTGCCCCGGTTCTGCCAAGCCATCCATCAAACGAGACAAGGATCCATTGATATCAATGGCCGGATAGTGGTTGGCCGCAGCCAGATCACGGGAGAGCACAATGTGACCATCCAGGATCCCTCGCACCGCATCCACAATCGGGTCTTGAATATCATCCCCTTCCATCAACACCGTATAGATTGAGGTGATGGAACCGGTCCCTTCATCCCGCCCACCCCGTTCCAACAGCTTGGGCAGCAGCATAAAGGTTGAGGGGGGATAACCCCGACTGGTGGGGGGTTCACCGGTCGCCAGACCCACTTCCCGTTGGGCCATGGCAAAACGGGTGATGGAGTCCATCAACAGCAGTACATCCTGCTGTTTGGCACGAAAATACTCTGCGATGGCGGTGGCCATATAGGCCGCCCGTAGACGCATTAAGGGGGGTTGGTCGGAGGTCGCCACAATCACGATGGAACGGGCCATACCCTCTGGACCCAGTTCATCCTCAATGAACTCCACAACCTCACGTCCCCGTTCACCAATCAGCGCAATGACATTCACATCCGCACTGGTATAGCGGGCCATCATACCCAACAGGGTACTCTTACCCACACCGGTTCCGGCAAAGACCCCCAAACGCTGGCCACGCCCGACCGTCAACATACTGTTTACTGCACGAATACCTAGATCCAACGGCTCTTCAATTTTACGACGAGACATGGGATTAAGCGGGGCCGAGTGCAGGGGTACATGCTCTTCCAAGTGGGGCATGGGGTGGCCATCCAGCGCTTCCCCCATAGGACCAATTACCCGACCCAGCAGATGCTCCCCAACAGGCACCTGTTCAGCCCGCCCTTGAGAGACAATGCGCGACCCTGGAAAAATCCCCTTAATAGAACCCAACGGCATTAACAACACCGATTTGTCACGAAAACCCACCACTTCAGCTTTGACAGGCTCACCATTTTCAGGGATCACATCACACATTTGGCCAATGGAGACCGCAGGTCCGTTGCCTTCAATCAACAGCCCCACCACCTTCTTCACCCAACCCAGGCGATGAAAGCCTAAATCCTCTTGCGCCACACGGGCATAGTCACCCCAAGGCAGCTTTAGAGGGTGCGCTTCACTGGACTCTTGGGCGGCATGCATCATGGCTGCGGCTCCTCATCTGGATCATCCAGCAAACCACTCAGCAGATCTGCCTCCTCCTCATCGGTGACCTCATCGGCCAACATCTGTGCCATCTCATCCATAGCATCGGGTTCATCATCCAACAGGGAGGCCAAATCCTCTTCTATATCCTCACCCATCTGGGTCAACGCCGCAGCTTCCGCTGGGGTATCAGACCCACCTGCGCCGGCCTCCATGGCTGCCAAGGCTGCACCGGTGGTATTGCCCTCCTCCTGCTCAGGAATTTCATCTATATCGGCCAGCACATCCGGCTCACCGTTATCATCCCCCTCTTCATCCAACAAAGAGGCCAGATCATCTTCAATATCTGCACCCATTTGGGTCAGAGCAGCGGCCTCCGCTGGGGTGTCAGATCCACCCGCACCGGCCTCCATGGCTGCCAATGCTGCACCGGTGGTGTTCTCATCAACCACCTCTTCCATGGCGGCATCGTCCATGGCCATTTCATCCTGCTCAGCCAACCCTTGTACCGCTTGGGCACCGGGGATCTCACCAGGACCGATGATACAATCATCATCTTCCTCGTCATCCCCTTCATTTTCTGAGGTCAGGTCGTCACCCAACAGACCCAGGGCTTCATCGGCCTCCTCCTCTTCGCTCTCTTCGATCAGCGCACTAAGGTCCTCGGCCACTTCAGAGCCCATGGATGTCATTTCATTGACTTCAGCCGGGGTCTCATCACTGCCCCCTGCCTCCATCGCAGCCAAAGCAGCCCCGGTGGTATCGTCATCATCCACCTCTGGGACTTCATCAATCTCATCTTCATCGTCCAGCGGAATCTCACCAGCCCCGACAGCCGCTTCATAGACCTCAGGCTCTTCCTGACGCTCCTCTAAGAACGCACGAATACCTTGTTCCATGTGGGCTAAGCGGTCGGTGACATCATCCTCAATCCCCCCAAAATTACTCTCCAGGCGGGCTGTGCCCTGGGGCACCATGGGGTCACCCACAATCTCCAGCCCATCAAAGGAGGCACTGTTACCCAGCAACTCTACATCTTTGGGATTGAGGTGAATACCCATACGGTCACGGGTGGAGACCTCTTTCATCAACCGATGAATACGGGCTTTCAAGCTGTCGACATTGACGTTCAGTTCATGGGCCAAAAGCTCCCGCAGCAACACCATGCAGGACTCCACCATAAACTGCTCACTGGCGGCGAATACACGCTGTGGCAACCCATCCAAGTCACGGATAATGCCCTCCAAGCGGGGAACACGGGCGGCCATCTCCTCTTCCATCTTGCGTAGGCCTGCCTCCATACCCGCCTGTTCAGCTGCGGCGAATACACGCTGATAAAGCTCTCGCTCCAGCTCCTCTTCGCGGCGCAGCTCAGCCTCTTCCTCTTCAATAATAGGTTCGGGTTCTTCAACTTCTAGGGAGGGAAGCCGGCCATTGGGCAGGTAACCGATGAACTCCCCTTTAAGGGGGTCGGGTTCCTGATTAAGCAAAGCCGCAAAGCCTCCAGCTACGGAGTCATCCATGCGGTCATGGTAGAGGGGAGTTTTTTCAGTCATCGTGCGCCTCTTCCTTGATAGAGTTCTCACCCCCCCTGATGGAGAGCTTCAACCCTTAGAGACTGGAATCTCTGTAAGAGATCCCAATAGGGCCCAATCCCTGGGCCTTAACCACAGGCGGGGTGCATATCCCTATGGATGATGCACCCCAAAACCTGCTGTGTCTGTTTACAGTACCACGTCGTCGCTGCCTTTACCCATGATGACAATTGCACCATCGGCCTCCAGCTGACGGGCCACTTTCAGGATCGCCTGCTGGGCCTGTTCCACATCGGAAACCTTCACCGGACCCATCATTTCCAGATCCTCACGCAGCATCTCAGCCGCACGCTCGGACATGTTGGTGAAGAACTTCTCTTGCAGACGGTCATCGGTACCCTTAAGCGCCGTAAGCAGTTCATCGTTGGAGACCTCACGCAGCAGCGTCTGGAAGCTCTTATCATCCATCAGCAGCAGATCTTCAAACAGGAACATCTCCTTACGGACATCTTCGGCCAGCGGATTATCTTCTTCATCCAAAAAGGCCAACAACTTATCGGAGGTCTCACGGGGCATCAGGTTGAGCAGCTCAGCCACCTTCTGAACACCACCACCCCCTTCGGAGGTGTAGAGCCCACGGGATGCACCCATGGCTTCCAGTTCAGCAAGTAGCGACTCTTCGATATCTTCCAACGCGCCGGGGGGCAGATTGCCCAGCTTCGCCATACGGTAGATCACCTCCTGCTGGACCTCTGGGGCCAGATAGTCGATGACAAACGAGGCTTGCTCAGCGTTGAGCTGGGAGATAATGAGCGCAATACTCTGGGGATGTTCATTGGCCAGGAAGGTGGCCACCAGGGTTGGCTCCATCTCATTGAGGATCTCCCAAGGGGTATTCTTGGGCCCCTGCTGCAGCTCTTTAAGCAGATGCCGCCCCTTCTCCTTGCCCATGACTTTGAAGATCAGATCCTTAACCTTCTGCATGCCGCCACGAACGTTGAAGGATTGGTTCTCAAAGAGGGAGAGAAACTCTTCACGGACCGCCTTAACGGTCTCCTCATCCATCTGCCCCAAACGGGCAATGGTGCGGGAGATCTCACGGATCTCATCCTCACTCATCCCTTCCATGATCTTCTTCGCATCATCATCTGGAAGAGAGAGAATGAAGACCGCCGCTTTTTCCTTGCCGGTGAGTTTCATGGTTACCTGGCTCCTTGCTCCCGTTGGCGTTTGCGCCAAGGACGGTTCGGATCCTTCCGAACCGGATTCCACAGTCTACCCCAAATGGGTCAGACTTAACGCGTGATCAAAAAAGCATCCTGCTTAATCGATCCATCGCACAGTTGCGCCGAATGGGTGATCCGTCACCCATCCGGCAGCGTCATCAAATCGGCATTGCCCTTAATCCATCCCTGGGGGGTACCAATCTGGTTATACCTGCCCGCTCCTCTTTGGAAGCGTTCGGCGGGTAGCGTGCCGGCTACCCGCCGTTTAAACACTGCTTAGTAGGTGTCTTGAGCCAACCAAGAGCGGATGATTTCACGGGCCTCTTCGAGGTTATCTTCAATCATCTGCTGGGCCAACTGCAGGCTCCGGTCCGGTACCAACAACTTGGTTGGTGAGTCGGTCGGAATAGCACCTACCCCTTCAGCAAGCAACTGTCGTTCCAAGTCTGCAACTGTACCGGGAAGACGGTCGTCCTGCTCCTCTTCGGGGATCAGCAGCTTGGTCACCAAAGGACGCATGACGAAGAACACCAGGAGGAAAGCAAGCAGGGCAATGGCACCATATTTGGCCATCTCCAGCTGGAATTCCCGGGTCAACCAGGGGTTCTTGGTCTCTGGTGGGGGTGGCAGTGGCTCAAATGCAGCATTGGTCACTTCAATGGTATCACCACGCTGGCTGTCAAAGCCTACCGTCTGCATGATAATACGCTTGAGCTGATCCATCTCTTCGGTGGAACGGGGCTTATAGACCGGCGCTTTCTCCGGATCAACCTCACCCTCTTCGTTCTTCACCGCTTCATAAGTACCATCGATCATGACCGCAACAGACAGACGGCGAATACCACCCACGGCCTCTTGTACGGTTTTCACGGTTTTAGGTACCAGGAAGTTAACCTGCTCACGCTCCACATCCCGGGTCTGTTGAGAACCGGTACCACCGGCTACCGCCGTCTGGTTGGGATCGTTGGGGATAACACCTGGTACACCACCTGTACCAAACGTACCCCGTGAAGATTCCGTCACTGTATTGGTGCTTAAAGGCACCTGACCATCGGGGTCATAGGACTCTTCTTGACGCTGTTTCTTATCCAGATCCAGCTCCGCAGTAATACGGATGATCGATTTATCCGGACCCAAAACCCGATCCAACAGGCTCTGTACCCGATCTTCGATCTTCTTCTCTTTCATATTCTGCAGCGCCAGTGCATCGTCGGTGGCCATACGGCCATCCAAGTCTTCACCTTTACCACCGGCGATCAGGTTACCTTTATGGTCCAGCAAGGTCACCTGCTCCTGACCCAACCCTTCGACCGCACCCGCCACCATGTGGGTAATGCCTTCGATTTGGGTTTTGCTCAGGGATCGGGTCAGCTCCATCACCACCGAGGCGGTCGCTTCACGCTCTTCCGAGGCGAACATGGATTTTTTGGGTAAAACCAAATGTACCCGCGCTTTTTCAACCGCCGCAACACTCTCAACCGAACGGGCCAACTCCCCCTGTAGCGCACGCTGATAGTTCATGCGCTGTACAAAGTCAGTCATACCCATCAAGCTTTGATTGTCGAAGATCTCAAAGCCTACACCATCGGTACTCTTGGGCAGGCCAGCCTTGGCCATCTCCAGGCGTACATCGTAGACCTTATCTTCAGGGATACGGATGGTGGTACCACCCCCCCCCAACTGATAGGGGACCCCAAGCTTGCCCAGCTGCTCCACAATACGGGCGCTTTCCAGCTCCGGCAAACCGGAGTAGAGCACCTTAAAGGAAGGCCGGGTGGCAAACCAGATAATGGCTGCCAAAATAAATACGGTGGCGACTGCGGCGATGATTACGCCATTACGCCCTGTCAGGGGCAAGCTGCCAAACATTCCGCCCAAAGAGGGCTCTTCCGCTGAGGCTCCGCCTTCAGCTTCATTGGGTGTTTCTGCCATGATCTCTATCCCACGTCAAAAGCAGGTGTCCCACGCCGTGCCGAATCCTTGGCACCGCGCCTTCGCCGGGGCCATCCTGGCCCTACGAAGTAATCGATTCCCGTTTAAGTAGTCTGTCTAACAGACCTTAAACCGGCATATTCATAATCTCTTTGTAGACCTCAACAGCTTTGTTGCGGGTCTGTACCAACAACTGCATGTGCAGCTCTGCGGTGGAACCGGCAATCTGCGCTTCATGCAAGCTAACCCCGGCGTTGCCTAGCATGGCCTTTTGGCCCATGACTTTGGCTTTTTTCTCCAACCGTTGGGTCTCTTTGATCTGCTGTGACAGCAGTGTCGAAAACGACTCCCACGGGCCAGCAGCTTTACTGCTGCCCATATCCACACCCTTTGTTAGCTGGGTAATGTTGGGCATTTGGGGAAGTGCTGCTACTTTCATGATCTATACCCCCCTTATCGTCCGATTTCCAACGCTTTAAGTGCCATCTGTTTGGATGCATTAAGCACCGAAACATTGGCCTCATAAGAGCGGCTGGCAGACATCATATTGACCATTTCGGTCATGACATCAATGTTGGGCATGGCCACATAGCCATCGGCATTGGCATCTGGATGGCTCGGATCATACTGCATCCGTGCAGGACGGGAGTCCACGTTGATACGGTCCACCGCCACACCCGTTGCACCCGCTGACTCTTCACGGGTCAGATAGTCCTGAAAAGGACGGGACATAAAGACCGGATCACGCCGCTTATATGGCCCCCCTTCAGGGGTACGGGTGGTCTGTGCGTTGGCTACGTTTTCGCTGATGATATTCATGCGTAAACGTTGTGCCGCCAAACCCGATGCGGTCACCTTGAAGGATGTTAAAAAATCCATCGTTCACCTCCGAGCCTGTTGCTCGGTCAAGGTTGTCACCATTCCCTGGTGTTTATGGCCCGCTCATCCTTGAGCTGTCGACCCCATTTACTTGTGTATCAGCCCTTAACGGGGCTCACCCCGGATCACCATTTTCATACGGTTGATCTGGGAGTTCAGAGATTGAGTAGCGTAGTTAAAGAGCAGTTGGTTGGCCGTTTGGCGGGCCATCTCCTGTTCCGTATCCACACTGTTCATATCCCCTTTGGAGATCGGTGTCTCCACCTCTTGAATCTCTCCTGGTGCCGCCAAGAATCCTTCTGCCGGCATATGCCGCGCATGGTTGCGCGCCATGGGCAGATCCCCAGGGTGGGGCATGGATTTGGCCAACTCCTCTTCAAAGCTTAAACGACGAGCCTTGTAGCCAGGAGTATCCCCATTGGCAATATTGGCGGCGATGATATCCTGACGCCGTTGGCGCAGATCCAACAGATTAGCCTTAAAAGCACCGCTGCTGCCCAGCAGTCCAAATCCGGACATGGTAGCCTCCAGTCACGTAATTGACGGTTCAACACCGGTCACTCTGCCGGTCACACCTGAAATTGCATGGCCTGTGCCAAAAGCCAGCAACAGGCCGCTAATCAGGTATACACCGTGAGTTACACACCCTATGCCAAGCGGACAAAACCCATTAAAAAAGCCCACCATAGGTGACCTATGGTGGGCTTTTTTAATGGCGTCTGTTCGTTATTAGGGGGTGACAGAGACCTGTTTAAACAATTTTTTAAACTGCTTCTTGGCCCGACGGCTTATCCGTGCTTTTTTGGCCTGTTCCAGATTAGGTAGCTTATCCCCCACCTGAACCAGCATCACCATGCCGTAACGGGTATGGACCCGACAACGAATGCCATACACCCCTGGCTGATCAAAGGTTACCAACGCCTCTTTTTCATGGGCAATCTCAAAAGCCTGGGCCCCTTGGGGCATCATACCCTCAATAGAAACCACCGTATGCTGACCCAGAGAGTTCAAAAAACGGATGCTCTGACCCCTTTGAAGTTTTACAAAATTGGGTACAAATTTAAACATCTCCTGAGGGGTGCTGGCTTCTAAATCTGCCACCTGATCCACATCCACCATCGGCATGGTTTTGGCCACCCGATGATCATGATGAGAGGGCGAATGGAAAACCTGTACGGTGACCGGCTCTGCCGCCTGAGCTTGCAACGTAAACAGGGTAAACAGAGCGGTTAAAAGGCGTAAGCAAGACTTCATCTGTGGCCTCGGTTTGTTGATATCGCATCTAAAACGAAATTGCGTCTTAGTCTCATTTGCATTAAACTGCATTGTGCACGATTTACCCCGCACAGCACAAGTCCTGAACATGGAGAAATCGATGGGTCCTGTTGTTAAAGCGTTGTACATGGCAACGCTGATGGTACCTTTTTTTGTTCAAGTCCCAACCGCTTGGGCAGAGTACCCCGCCCCTTTCAAGATCAACAACGCCCGTGCAGAGCTCGGCAAACGGCTCTTTTTTGATCGCCGCCTCTCTGGAGATGCCACCCTGGCTTGTAGCGATTGCCATATACCGAAGCATGGTTTTTCCGACGCCAGACCTTTAGCTCGTGCCTATACCGGTATGGATGGTTTTCGCAACGCACCCACCTTAATAAACAGCGCCTATCGGGCGGCTTGGTTTCATGATGGCCGTATCGGCACCAACCTTAATGATGTCACCCGGGAGATGATCACCGAAAGCTGGACCATGAACATGGATATGCGTTTGATGCAGGAGCGTGTGAAACAGGACCCCCTCTATGTAACCATGTTCCAGGCCGCTGGCCTGGGTGAACCCAGTAATGGGGGTGTCCGCAAGGCCATACCCGAATATCTAAAGACTCTGATCTCCAAACCCGCCCCGGTTGACCAAGGCACCCTGTCTCCAGCAGCCCAACGGGGTCAAGCACTGTTCCAGGGCAAAGCAGGATGCCAGCAGTGCCACAGCGGCCCCCGCTATAGCGATGACCAGCCCCACAATTTGGGGGTACCGGAAAATCCCAGTATCTTTAATACCGTCAAGCGTCATGTGACCTATGTCACCTTTGCCAAATTTATGGGGGTAGCCAACCCAATGGGACTACGGCGGGATATCGGTGCCCATGTTCGCACCCATCGGGCTGACCAACGGGATATGGGATCCTTTATGACCCCGACCCTGCGGGCGCTGGTCTATACCGCACCCTACATGCACAACGGTACCCTGCCCACCCTGGAAGCTGTGGTGGCATTTTATAATGCCGGGGGTGGGGTCGATCCCCATAAGGATCCACGTCTCAAGCCCTTGGGGCTCACCCAGACAGAGCAAAAAGATCTGGTGGCCTTTCTTAAAGCACTCTCCGGTCCGCCTTTAACAGGAGAGGCCTATGTTTGGGATAAACCCTTTCCTGTGGAGTATGAGGCTATTGAAAACTGGCAGGAGGTTGAAAACTGATGCACGCGCTTATTGCCCTTCTGTTCAGCACTCTTTTGATGAGCACCAGCAGTGCCGAGCCCTTACGTCCGGCGAAGTTGGCACCGCTGGGACCCCCACCTATTCCAGCAGATAACCCCCAAACCCCAGAAAAGGTGGATCTGGGCCGCTTGCTCTTTTTTGATGCCCGCTTATCGGGTGATGCCAGTATGAGCTGTGCCTCTTGCCATCTTCCCAAAATGGGTTGGGCCTTTAAGGATAGTGTCTCTCTGGGCTATCCCGGTACCGTACACTGGCGCAACAGTCAAACCATTGTTAACGCGGCCTATTATGGAGAACTCTTTTGGGATGGTGCCGCAGCCTCTTTAGAGAAACAGGCACCTGCTGCGGCCAAAGGGGCGGTGGCCGGCAATGGTGAAGCGGATCAGATGGAGGCACGTTTGGCCTTTATTCCTGAATACCGTAAACGCTTTAAACAGGTCTTTGGGGAGACCTGGCCTACTCTGGAAAATGCGTGGCGGGCCATTGCCGCCTTTGAACGAACGTTGGTACAGACCGACACCCCGTTTGACCGTTATATGCGGGGAGATGATCATGCCCTAAATGCACAGCAAAAGCGGGGTTTGGCACTGTTTGTCGGGCAAGCGGGGTGTAGTGATTGCCATAACGGAGCGCTGCTGTCTGATCAGAAGTATCACAACATTGGGGTACCCCCAGCGGAGATTTGGGCGGAGGATGGCCTGGCCCAGGTCACTTTTCGCTTTGAGCTCTACAGTAAAGGTGTGGATCAAACAAGCTACCGCCACTTCAAAGATGACCCCGGACTTTACTTCCGTTCCAAACATCCCAAACACAAGGGGCTCTTCCGTACCCCTTCGCTGCGTTATCTCCAATACACAGCCCCTTACATGCACAATGGCACCTTCTGGACCTTGGAAGAGGTGGTCGCGTTTTATAACGATGGGGGGGATGAAAACATGTGGCCGGAAACCAAATCCCGTCGGATGCAATCCCTGGATCTCACCACGAGCCAGCAGAAAGATTTGGTGGCGTTTTTGTTAAGCCTATCGGGTGAACAGATCCTTATGCCAGAGCCGGAGCTCCCCCCCATGCAGCCCCTGACCCCCCAACGGGAGGTAACCCCATGAGCCAGCCTAATCATCGCTGCATTCTCTCCCGGCGGGATTTTTTGTTTGCCTCGGCTTTAACCGTAACCACGGTTACCCTGCCCCTGGGCTGCGCCCCCCATGCACCCCGTGTACAGGCCCGCATCGGTCACTATCCCCGTCAACGCATCGGATCGCTGAAGGATCTCACGACCAGCCAGCCACAGACTTTCCGCTATCCAGACAACGAGGCCCACAGCAATAATATATTGGTCAAGCTAGGTACACGGGCTGGTGGCGGTGTTGGGGCAGAGGAGGATATTGTCGCCTTCAACCTCACCTGCTCTCACCAGGGCGGTCGTTTAAAGAACACCTTCAAGGCCGACAACTTCAGCCTGGGCCCCTGCCCTTTTCATCTCACCAGCTTTGACCTAACCCGCCACGGCATGCTGATCACAGGACAAGCCACCCAGAGCCTACCCCAAATTGTTTTGGAACTGGAGGGGGATGAGATTATGGCCACCGGTGTATTGGGGCTGATCTATGGCCGACATCAAAATAGGCTTGAGGGGTAAAGACCATGCCAAAAAAACCGTTCGTCACCCCTCAGGACCATGTGCCGCTCCCTCCCGCGGATGCGGCGATTATCTCTACCGTCTGTGACTACTGTATTGTGGGTTGTGCCTATTTGGTCTACCGCTGGCCAGAAGCTGGCCCCCATGGTGGACCGAAGGCTCATCAAAATGCCTTGAAGTTGGATTTTCCGGTCTATCCCCTGGATGGCTGGTACGCCCCCGCCCAACACACCATTGTTGAACATGAAGGCAAACCTCACCATGTGGTGATTGTCGCCAACCCCGAGATGAAATCCGTGAATGTAGGGGGGGATTCCAGCATTCGTGGTGGTACCCTGGCCCAAAAGTGCTACCGCGCCGATAGCCCCACGGGGGATCGTCTTAAAGAGCCCATGATCCGGGTGAATGGCCAACTACAGCCGGTCTCCTGGGCGCTGGCATTGGATGTTGCCGCGGCTGTGGGCCGCCATGTGGTGGATACCTATGGTAGCCATGCGTATGGGATGAAGAGCTACTCCTACCAATACATTGAAAACACCTACGCCATCACAAAGTTTGCTTTCCGCCACCTAAAAACCCCCAATTTTTCCTTTCATGACACCCCGGCGGATGTCACCAGCACCCCCGGTTTTCGGGATGCCGGTTTTGATAACTTTGGCCCCGCTTATCAAGATTGGAAGGATGCCGAAACGCTGCTCATTTGTGGAACCGATCCTTATGAGACCAAGACCATTCTCTTCACCCAGTGGATCATGCCAGGTATTGAACGTGGGCAGAAAACCATCTTCATGATCCCCCGAAAAACCGCAGGGGTGGCCCATGCTGAGGCCCGTGGTGGTCTATGGCTGGATGTCCTACCGGGCACCGACCTGCTGGTGGTCAATGCCATAGCCCGTATCATTGTGCAAAACAACTGGCAGGATCGTGCGTGGATCAAAGCGTGGGTCAACGACAAGTGGGGCAGCTCTTCAGGCTTTGGGCAGGGTACCCGCAACACCCCTTGGCAGTGGCGCACCACCTGGGGCAAGTTCCAAACCGAAGGCTATGAGGATTGGAAAACATGGTTGCTGGCCCAACCTGAGTTCACCCTGGAACAAGCCGCTGACATCTCTGGTGTCGATGCCGCTAAAATTCAGCGCGCTGCCGAGCTGTTGGCCAAACCCCGTAAGGATGGCAGCCGTCCCAAAAGCTCCATCATGATTGAAAAGGGGTTTTACTGGTCCAACAATACCGGTAATACCAACGCCATCTCCGCACTGGCCACGCTGGTTGGAGCGGGTGGGCGTCCGGGGCAGGTTGTGGGTCGGGCCGGGGGACATCAACGGGGTATGGTACGGGCCGCCGCCTACCCCCGTAACTTCTCTCCAGAGAAGGTACCAGGCCGCCGCCGTCGCGCGCTGGATGTTGACCGCTATTTTCTACAGGGCAACACCCGTATTGCCCACGTGATCGGTACCACCTGGATACAAGCCTCCTGCGGCTCTGACCAGTTGGCCGAAAAGTTTAAGGCGTTGGTCACCGATAATCCCCACCAAGTACACACGCTGGACCGGGATCATATCATCGAAACCCTAAAAAAGCGGGCCGATTCAGGGGGAACCGTGGTGTTCAACCAGGAGATCTACCCGGTCGAACCCATAGGGACCCAACTGGCAGACATTGTCTTCCCGGCGGCTACCTGGGGCGAAGAGCCCTTTATGCGGGCCAATGGTGAGCGTCGGTTACGTCTCTACGACAAATTTTATGATCCGCCGGGAGAGGCCAAGCCCGATTGGTGGATTATCGCTCAGCTGGGTAAACGCATGGGTTTTCCTGGCTATGACTGGGCTGATAGCAATGCTGTGGCCGAGGAGTCCTCCCGTTTTTCCCGTGGCAGCCGTAAAGATTTTCACATGGTCAAAGTGGCGGCTCACCAGGAAGGCAAAACGCTGCATCAAAAAATGCGTGAACTCGGGGGGGAAGGGATCCAGGGTCCCGTTTTACTTAATGATCGTGGGGAGCTGGAAGGGACCGTTCGACTGCATGATGTCAACCGCGAGCTACCCGCCACAGGTTTGACCGCACCCAACCGCATTTCCAAAAAACTGACCCGCTTCAACAGTCAGACCGGAAAGATCAATTTACAGAAATCCCCCTGGGATCTTTTTTCGGATTACTGGAGCTGGATCTCTCCCAAAGGGGAGGAGCTGTGGTTGACCTCTGGCCGTCAGAACGAGCGTTGGCAATCCGGCTTTGATGATGAACGCAAACCCCTGCTTAACCAGCGCTTTCCAGAAAATGTGGTGGAGATCCACCCTGATGATGCCGCCAAACGGGGTATTGAGAGCGGCGATTATGTGGAGGTCCATTCCGACCGTGTACCCGGTCATGAAGGGGTGGGCGCTGGTGTAGAGGAGGATGATTTCCGCTTCTCCGAACTGATGAAAGCAGGCCGTATACGCTTGACCAGCGCCCGCGTTAAAGCGGTTGCCCACGTGACACCACAGATTCGCCCAGGTGTGCTCTATATGGATTTTCTTCGCACCAAAAATCCTGCCAACACCTTGGCCGGGCGTGTGCCAGACTGGATCAGTGGTAACTACAACTACAAGATGGGGGTAGCAGAGATCACCAGGGTTGGTGACTCCCCTTACAAACACACCTTCCAGGCCTTCTCCTTTGCCCGCCGGGATCTGGCCTAACCACAGGCTAGGTGGTACCCAGGGGTTTGGGTAGCTCTGAAGCTTTGTATTTACCCTTTCAGGGTCACTGTTACACCCCCCATAACCAAAACCCCCCTTGGCCATAAGCCAAGGGGGGTCTGTTTTTTACGCAACCCTCTTCCGTACAATCAGGAGGACTCTTTAAGCAGGGTCAACTGCTCATTCTCATCCTGATTGGGAAAAGGAACCGGGTAAGCCCCGGTAAAGCAGGCATCACAATAGTCTTCCCGCTTGGCATTCAACGCCGTATAAAGACCCTCTGTCGAGACATAGCACAGGGAGTCCGCCGTGATGTAGCTGCACATCTCCTCAACCGTGTGGCTGGCAGCCAATAGCTCCTGCCGGGTTGGGGTATCAATGCCGTAATAACAGGGATTGGTGGTTGGAGGAGAGGAGATACGCACATGCACCTCTCGTGCACCAGCAGCCCGCACCATTTTGACAATCTTACGGCTGGTGGTACCCCGCACAACAGAGTCATCCACCAGTACTACCCGTTTGCCTTCAAAAATCTGCTTATTGGCGTTCAACTTAATCTTAACACCAAAGTGGCGGATCTGCTGCTGAGGCTCAATGAAGGTACGCCCCACATAGTGGTTACGGATAATACCCAGCTCAAAGGGAATACCCGAAGCCTGTGAGAAACCCAATGCCGAGGGTACCCCAGAGTCTGGGACCGGAATGATCACATCCGCATCCACTGGCGATTCCTCAGCCAGCTTGGCCCCAATGGCCTTACGGGCATTGTAGACATTAATCCCATCCAGATCAGAGTCAGGGCGGGCAAAGTAGATATACTCAAAGACACAGAAGGAGCGCTTCTGTTTTTGGAAAGGGAAAAAACTGTGAATGCCATCCGGGCCAATCACAATCATTTCACCCGGTTCCACATCCCGCCAGAACTCAGCTTCGATCAGGTTGAGTGCACAGGTCTCGGAAGAGACCACAATGCCCTTATCCCCCACCTTACCCAAGACCAGGGGTCGTAGACCGTGGGGGTCCCGTACCGCAATGATCTGGTTCTCATCCATGGCCACCATGGCATAAGCACCCTGGACTTGCTGCAGGGCCTCAACCAGACGGTCAGAGAATTTGGTTTCCCGAGAGAGTGCCGTTAAATGCACAATCACTTCGGTATCCATGGTGGATTGAAAAATGGAACCCCGGCGTTCCAGTATCCGGCGCATGTCGGTGCCGTTTACCAAGTTGCCGTTGTGGGCAATGGCCAAACCGCCATCGGCGGTATCCACCACCAAGGGCTGTAGGTTGCGGGTGTTGGCACTACCACCGGTGGTGGAGTAACGCACATGGCCAATGGCCTTATCCCCCTCCAGAGCATCCAGTTCCCGTTTTTTAAACACATCCGCCACCAAACCCTGACCGCGGGTTGTGTGGAAGATGCGATCTTTAACCGAAACAATGCCTGAGGACTCCTGCCCACGGTGCTGCAAGGCATAGAGACCCAGATAGGTCAGGTTGGAGGCTTCTGGGTGGTTAAATACCCCAAAAACGCCGCATTCATCATGAAAGTGTTCGTCGGTAGGATCAAACAAGGGTCGATTCCGCTCTTCAATCTAAAGGCATGGCACAATGACCAATACCCCCAGGATCACCCACACCTTTAAAATGGTGTGGTGACAACAAACCGGGCCTGCAGGATCGTTGCTACCCCCCTGACAAACCCGCCCGTAACGCAATATGTCTATGACCTCCGGACCAGTCGCTCACCGTTTAAAAGAGGCGTGCCACATTCTCAGCCGGTTTATGGGTCAACAGTGGTGCTGGCAATTCGGCTGGAGGTGCCTCCATGGGCCGTTGTAGCCAAGCTTCCAAGGTCCGTTCATCGGTCTCCCAAGTGGGTACAGGAACGGTTTGGATACGGGTTGGGCGCTCATCCCCATAAACCCGCAGCATGGAATCTTCCGGTTGTAAGATGCTCAACCGCCACGCACCCTCTGCTAAATGCTGTGCCATAATGGAGCGTTTCATCACCGCCTCTGGTGGACCACCAAAGGCCATCAAGGTGCTAAAACCCACCAAGAGGATGAGCATACCACGAACCAAGCCAAAGCTCATCCCCAGGATGCGATCTTTCCAGTTCAATTCTGCGGGGGCAATAGCCCAACTGAGGAAATAACCCACACCCCATACAGCCATTAAGGTGGTGATGAAGACTAAAGAGATGGAGAGTATACGTACCATCTCTACATCTGCCACCCATGGGTTAAGGTGCGCAGCCAACCGGCCACTCATAAACGTGGTCGCGATAAAAGCTAAGACCCAGCCCAGTAACGCAAAAACTTCCCGGAAAAAGCCCCGGCTTGCGGCTAGAAGCAGAACAGAACCGAGGATGAAAATCAACAAATAATCAAACCAGATCATGGGATACCTCGTTTCAGATCAAAGATCTGAGCATTTCCATCGTTATTTCCTATCCTTATGTAAACTGGCCCGAAGCTCCTTTTCGAACCGATCCTACAGCGGGCTGACATGGGGTTTGTACCCATAGCTTTAACCCGGTTTTAGCTTCTTCCTGACCCCAGTACAGCCGTGGGGTTGAAAGGGCATAAAGCACACTTTTTTTTTCCACACCCTTGCCCATCCTACCCAAGGATCACCCAGGTACTTTTGGCTGCGTGCCAACACAAGAGGCTGAATGCTGCACCGATCTATCCCCGTGTAAGCCTGAAGACCCATACAGGATGATAACCACGATGCATTGGGAGCAGACCATGCGTCCTACCCAATGCATGCGATCACAACGGAGCCAACAGCGTAGAGAGGTACCCTTAAGCCAACAGCTCCACGGCATCCTCAATCACCTCAACAGGGTGCAACTTCATTTGCATACCCTCTGGCAACCCTTTCATGCTCTTCTTGGGCAAAATACAGCGGGTAAAACCCAGTTTCTCCGCTTCTTTCAAGCGGGTTGCGGCATGAGAGACAGCCCGCACTTCACCAGCCAAACCCACCTCCCCCAACACCACCATGCCTGAGTCCAGACTGATGTTACGCAGGGCCGCATACAGGGAGAGTGACACGGCTAAATCTGCTGAAGGCTCATTGACCCGAAAACCACCCGCCACATTCAAAAAGATATCGTGGTTAAACAGGCCCAATCCCAACCGTTTTTCCAAAACCGCTGTCAGCATAGCCAGACGGTTGGTATCAATCCCCACAGTGGTACGCCGGGGTTGGGGTAAGGGGCTTGGGGTGACCAGAGATTGGATTTCAACCAATACCGGCCGTGTACCCTCCAGCCCTGCATAGACCACCGATCCAGCCGCGCCCCCGACCCGTTCTGAGAGAAACAGCTCTGAGGGGTTGGTCACTTGTGCCAAACCATCCTCACGCATCTCAAACACACCAATTTCATTGGCGGCCCCAAAACGGTTCTTAACCGCACGTAAAATCCGGTAGCTGTGGCCCCGCTCCCCTTCAAAATAGAGCACCGTATCCACCATATGCTCCAGGATACGAGGACCTGCAATCTGCCCCTCTTTGGTCACATGCCCAATAAGAAAGAGCGCCATATTGCGTCGTTTGGCCCATTGGATCATGCGTGATGCACACTCACGTACCTGGGTCACCGTCCCCGCCGCTGAGGGTATTTCATCCCCAGCGATGGTTTGAATAGAGTCCACCACCAAAACATCGGGCTCCTGTTTGGCAACCGCCTCTTCCACCGCTTCTAAACGGTTCTCCATAAAGACCCAAAAGTTGGAGCCGTCCACCCCGAGCCGCTCCGAGCGTAACTTCAACTGAATGAGGGACTCCTCCCCCGAGACATAAAGGACCTTGTTGTTTTTTGAGAGCTTAGCCAACGCCCCCATCAACAGGGTGGATTTACCAATACCTGGATCACCCCCAATTAAAATGGCCGCTCCAGAAACCAAACCTCCGCCCAACACACGGTCAAGCTCAGAGATCCCGATCTGAATACGCGGTGCCTCACCCCCATCCACACTCTGCAAGGTG
Source organism: Magnetococcus sp. PR-3 (assembly GCF_036689865.1). Taxonomy (NCBI): domain Bacteria; kingdom Pseudomonadati; phylum Pseudomonadota; class Magnetococcia; order Magnetococcales; family Magnetococcaceae; genus Magnetococcus; species Magnetococcus organivorans. The sequence goes on along the minus strand of NZ_JBAHUQ010000006.1, from coordinate 5,488 downwards.
ATGGGCTCCATCTCCACCCCCAGCTTAGGGTGGGCCGAGCGCGCCCCTTTTTTAGCTGGGGTAAAGGCTTTAAGACTGTTCCAGGCATTGCAGGCGTTACATTTGCCTTGCCACTGACGAAACTCCGCACCACATTCGGTACAGACAAACTGTTCTTTTACCTTGGCCATACCATCGCCGCTTCTACATGCCAAACATGTGGTGAGAAAACAGGGACAGCACGTGGTACTGTCTCCCCCAGGTTTTTATCCAGGCAGGCCATATCCAGCCTACTTATGGCCCCGTTACAACCTTTGGCGGGCTTATCCGCCACAGCCATACATACCCTTAGGCATGACCCGAACCACCCTTAGTGAATCCGCTGATAGTGGGCGGTATATCCGGTTTCATCTTTGATCAAACGCACCACATCTTCAGCATCCAGCTGGTCTGAAAAAGGACCGACCAGAATATGAAAACGACTGCGCTCTCCCTGCCAGATCATTTTCATCCGGGCGGGAATATTCTTATGCAACAAATTTTCAAGGACCCGTGTACCATTTTCTCGGTTACCAAAAGCACCCACCAAAACCAGATATTTGCCCATCGGCTGGGTGCGTGGATAATCCGCAGGCAACGCCTGCCCTGGTGCCTGACAATCCTTAAAACGCATCTCTTTGTTGGGGACCACCTCTGGGTACTGGGTCACCCGGAGCATGGCATGAATACCTGTACGACGGGCCAACCAGTCCCGCACCTGCTGGGCCTGAATGCTGCTGTTGTAAGGACCCGCCAATACCTGAATACGGGGTGGGCGCATGTTAATCTGTTTATGGCACCACACCTGTTCCAGACCAATTTTCTGGGCTGCTTTAAGGGTGGCCAAGGCCATATCTTGGCGGCTGGCACTCTCTAAAAGTAGCGTATGCAAACCACCGGCATGGGTTGCTACTGGTGGTACATTTTGCCCCTTTTGCGTCGGCATAACGGTACTGTTACTCCACCCTTCTTGAGGGGGGTGAAACATAAATAGCACCAGTGCCAACACCCCAAATATGCGCAGCCAGTTTAAAGATTCATCTTTCATATCAGTAGCTTCAAAAATTGGTTAAGGATCTCATCCATCCGAATATTCGGTCCCAACAGGGGTTAGGGAATAAGGTCCATCCACCAACCTTATGAGCAAGGGGGGTGCCAAGCAGGTTTTATAGGGAGATAGGAAAGCTTAGGCGCATCAATAGGGGTTGATCCCCATCAATGCAACACAACGTCACCAGATTTAGGATGGATACACACTTAAGAACAAGGAACGTCATACGAGTGCGATATGCATTCGTGTCTAAATTGGCTAGGAATGACGATGACCATGTCGATGACAGCACAACGCAGGGAACACGCGATCGAGACCCTTAAACAGAGTTTGGTGGACCTGGATCGCTTTGTGGCCGAACGGCAAGATGATCTGAGTTTGTTGGTCGTCCATAAGGAAAATGGACTACAGCGCATGCAGAAAAAACGTCAGATGCTTGAAGCCATGATGGAAAATGTACGTTAACCAAAACAGCTTGATAGTACATCCCCTTCGCGGTAGCGACGGGGTACCCTGGGACCGATACGGGTGAGGATTTCATAAGGGATGGTCTGTAACTGGTTCGACATCTCCTCCAATGTCATCTCTGCCCCCTTCTGCACCCCCAAGAGCACCACCTCGTCCCCCTGTTGTATCTCCCCCGGCAGATCCGTAATATCCACAGCAATCTGATCCATACAGACAATCCCTACAACGGGGCAGCGTTGCCCGGCAATGAGTACGTGTCCCTTGTTGCTGAGCAGGCGGTTGTAGCCATCGGCATAACCCACAGGAAGTTGTGCAATACGGGTTTGACGTGGTGCTGTAAAGGTATGGCCATACCCCAAAGAGCGACCTTTGGGGAGCGTATGGATGCGCTGGATGTGGGTTATCCATTTCACCACAGGTTGCAGCCCCTCTTCTGCCGCAGTTGTGTAGGGATGAAAAGGTGAAGCCCCATAGATCATAATTCCCGGACGGACCCACTCATAATGTGCCTGAGTATGCCCCAATATGGTCGCTGAGTTGGCAAAGGATAGCCCCAGCTGTTTTTCTTGAACGAAGGGGTGTTCCAGAATCGGTGCCATCACCGCGAGCTGATGGTCGGTGATGGGGCCTGCCCGATCATCAGCACAGGCCATATGGGACACCAAACCTGCCAGTTCCAGCTCTGGCATACCCGCCAATTTTTCCAACAGTTCAGGGATGGCCTCAGGGTGGTAACCCAACCTTGCCATGCCGGTATCCACTTTAATATGTATACGGATAGGACCGATCTGTTTGGCAGCCTGCCAGAGCCGGTCAAGATCCACTTCATCACTTAAAAAAGGCTCGACACGCGCACGGATCGCCCGTTCTTCTAAGCCAGGATAGAGCCCGGAAAAGAGCATAATACGTTTGCCAATTCCCGCCACACGTAACTGCTCAGCCTCTTCAACCAAGGCCACACAGAAACCATCGGCCTCTTCCAGTGCATGGGCCACCCCAATGGCACCGGTTCCGTAGCCATCCGCTTTAATGACAGGAAAGTGGGCCACATCTTCCCCTGTGGCTTTACGGGCGATACGTAGATTATGGCGTAGTGCCGCCATATCCACTTCCAACCAGGTGGGGCGATGGGACCATGGGGTAGAGTTCTGCATCGGTGTGCTCCCATTGGTAATAGAGCTAAAACCTATTTTTTATGCTGGGCTGCAAAACTGAGTATACACCCCTGTTTTGTCCCACCATACCAACATGTAAAGCTGATGGTACGGGGTTGTAAACCTTAAGCCAACCCCTTTACAGCATGGCCGATATACCCTACCAACAGCCAACATGCCTATACCCCATAAACCACAGCATAAAGGGGGGGCCACCCTCTTCAGGCCACCATAGGGTGGTTAATACTCTTCCCGGTTGGCAAAGTTTTCAAAGCGGGTAAATTGGTTCTGAAAAGCCAAGTTTACAATACCCACGGGACCATTCCGCTGTTTGGCCACGATCACTTCGGCCTTACCCTTTAGATCAATATCATCCCGTTTATAGTACTCTTCCCGGAAGACAAACATCACCACATCCGCATCCTGCTCAATACTTCCTGATTCCCGCAAATCGGAGAGAATGGGGCGTTTATCCGGCCGCTGTTCCACCGAACGAGAGAGCTGAGAAAGCGCAATAACCGGTACCGACATCTCCTTAGCAATGGCCTTTAAACCCTGACTAATTTGGGAGATCTCCTGCACCCGGTTATCGGTATTGGTACTGCCCCGCATCAACTGTAGGTAGTCGATCACAATGAGCTTCAGCCCTTTATCCCGCTTTAAACGGCGACATTTGGCCCGCATGGCGGTAATGGAAATAGCCGGAGTATCATCAATATAGATCGGTGCATCTGAGAGCAAAGTCGCGGTGTTGGTCAGGTTTTGATAATCGTTGGTACGGATGTTACCAATCCGCATGGCCTGGGCATCCATCCGTGCTTCAGACGCCAGCATACGCATGGCCAACTGTTCTTTGGACATTTCCAGAGAGAACACACCTACAGCCTCGTTATGGTGTAGGGCGGCATTGGCGGCAATGTTCATAGCCAGCGCCGTTTTACCCATGGAAGGACGCCCAGCCAGAATAAGGAGATCTGAAGGCTGACACCCCGCCAACTGACGATCCAGATCTACAAACCCGGTGGGGACACCGGTGACCGCACTCTTTTGCTCCATCAACGATTCAATTTTTTCAAACACCGGCACCATGATGCTCTTCATATCATGGTAGCTGGACCGGCTGCTGTCTTTCGACTCCCCCAGTTGAAAGATCTTCTGCTCGGCCTCTTCCAAAATCTGATCCACGGGGGATTCACTCCCGTGGCAATTCTCCACCACTTCGGTGGCGGTCTGGGCCAAACTGCGTAACAGTGCCTTATCCCGCACCATACGGGCATAGGCTTTGGCGTTGGCCGCGGTTGGTACGGTGGTAACCAACTCTGCCAAATAGACCGGTCCCCCCACCCCATCCAGCTCATCGGACCGTTCCAAATATTGACGCAGTACCACGGGATCCAGCGGTTCACCCCGTTCCATCAGCTCCAACATCGCCTGATAGATCTTACGGTGCGCACCCATGTAAAAATCATCCGGGGAGAGAGAGTCAGCCACGGAATCCATGACGTTGTTATCCAACAACACCGCCCCTAAAACCGACTGTTCTGCCTCACGGGACCAGGTTGCACGCTTTTTGGGTGCATCGGGGTCCTGTTCCATTGCGGTGCTGGTTTCTAAAGATGCCATACCCTGAGGAGGCAGCGCTTCTGCTTGAGCATCCATCGGGTACGGGGGCTCCTCCAATGGTGGGGGCGGAACATCCATGGTCGGGGGGGTCTCTTCCATGATCTACCTTTTATACGGTGGAATGAAACGGATACGCAAAAAACCATGCATAGGCCGGTTATCCGTTTTACAATACGCCAGATATACACAACCCATTCATTGTAAGCCAAGCGACTGCATAAGCAAATGGCCCAAGCAAAATCAAACCATAAGACCAAGTCCAAAGAGCCCACCCTGCATGGTGGACACCGGGATCGTCTGCGTAACCGTTTTGCCCAAGAAGGGCTGGATGGCTTTGAAGACCATCAAATATTGGAATTGGCACTGTTTTATGCCCTGCCCAGACGGGATACCAACCCCATTGCCCACCGCTTGGTGCAGCGCTTTGGCTCCTTATCGGCGGTGATGGAAGCCGACCCGGTGGATCTGGCTTCGGTCGAAGGCATGGGGGAAACCGCTGCGCTGTTTTTAACCCTGCTACCCGCCCTTACCCGACGCTATCAACACGATGCCGCCACCCGCACCAAACCCCCTTTAAACCGGGCAGATGCCGTACGTGATTACCTGATGCCGTTAATGGCTGGTCGCATGGAGGAGGTCTTTTACGTCCTCTGTTTGGACGCACAGTGTCGCCTGCTGTTTCCTGCCCTGGTCACCGAGGGTACGGTACGGCAGGCCCATGTTCACCCCCGTCAGGTGGTTGAACTGGTCATTCGGCATAAAGCGGCCCATGTCATCCTGGCCCATAACCATCCATCGGGTAATCCCAAGGCTTCACAAGATGATATTCTGCTTACCAGCCATCTCATGCAGGCCTTAAACCCCATTGATGTCCACGTTTTAGACCATGTGATTGTGGCCGGCAAGCGGGTGTTTAGCTTTGCCAGCGCCGGTATGATGCCTAAACAGCAAGTTCGATCGTAAGGTCTCTGTATTAAAGAGGATCACGGGCAGACATCACCCTTGGCCTCATGATCAAACCACCCCATAGGCCCCTACCATCCCAGGTGCGCACCGCGCAAGCCCTTACGCCGCAACGGATATGACCGTCATATGCCATATTCCACCCATGCCCAGCCGCAAACGCCCTAGGTCACCGCTATGCACCCCCTATTTTTTAAACGCATGCTTATGA